>NZ_CALHHT010000347.1 GCF_938031315.1 uncultured Campylobacter sp. | reverse complement strand
TTGCCTCTCCTCGGTCATACACCACCAGATATAAATATAATAGCAATAAGAAAAATCCACCTAATAAAAATATCATTTGTAGTTTCAAAGCATCTATTAAAAAACTATAAGAACCAAAAGCATTATTAATAGTGTTGAACCCATATATATTTTCATCATTAGGCAAAATAAAGGATCACGGGACTCATGGGCAAGGTAAGAAAAAACTATCTCCAAAAAGAGCGTATATACATAAAGGCAAAAACGAATAAACCGAGTATTATCGACAATGTGCTTAGATAAAATAATAATATGATTTTTGTATAAGCAAGATGTGCCGGAGCTTTTAATATTTTTCTTTTGAGCATTACTGATACCGGATAGTTTATCAAAGCCAAAATATATACGCTATCAAACAACCGTAGAATGCAAAAATAATTATAAACAAATACAAGAATGCCATAAAAAACATCCACATACTATTTAAACTAAAGATTTCGTAGCTAAAAAAGCCGTTAATTCTCATATAAGTAACTGCAAAGGTAAAACCCATAATAATAGAAAACACAAGTGATATCGAAAAGATTAATTTTAAAATGACTGAAATTTTCTCAGAAATTTCTTTTAGCCAATCAAAAATACTTTTTAAATTTTCAGACATTCACTTCTTCCATACAATACAAATTAATCAAGAATTTTACTCATTCGCCAAACACTTATAAAATTTCAAATTTTATCTTACTTAAAAACATCATCCATCGGCGTGCTTTCGCATTTCTTGCGGTCCGCTTCTACCGAGAGTAGGCGAGCTTTGCTTTCGTCTAGAATTTTTGGTGTAATAACAAGCCCCGGCAGATCTAAGGAATTTACGGCGTGCTTGCCGGCAAACGCCCCTAGGCCTCTGCCAAATATCCCGTTTACGCGCCCGTTCATATCATAAATCTCGCTGCCGTCGCAGTGAAAGACATTGCCCGAGATACACTCGCATTTAAGCCCATCTGCAGCCTCCGTGTATCTGTAATCCTCGACGTAAAACGCACCGCTTACGCCACGGACGCTACTAATGGGATTGTAAATTAACACGGCTAGAATTTCATTCTTTTGCGGATTTGAGATCTCCCACTCCACGGCGCGATATGAGCTAAGCAGTAGCACAATGGGCTTGGCGGATTTGGCTAAATTTAGCTTGACGCGATTATTCATCTGCGCACTTTCGTAGATCGCGCCCAGCCACAGATCGTAGTCCTTATCCGCAGGGATCTTGGCTACGGCGTCTTTTTGACGATAAAAGGGCTCTACGTCTTTAAAATCCACGAAAAGCTCGCTGGAATGCGCGTCATTTAAAAACCACGCTTCGATCTTGTGCTTGCCCTTGCTAAATTTATACGTAAGCGGGCGCTTTTGATTGCTAGATGTCCCGCCTAGCACGTCCGTGCCATCTACGGCGATTACCAGCGTAGACCAGCCGTAATCTCCTAGCACCATCTTTTCGATATCGGCGTCAAAATTAAACTCGCCGACCCAATACGCCATAAGATTTGGAGACGGGATTTCATGAAAGGAATTTCCTTCATAATTGACGCTGATGCGATCGACGTTTTCAGAGAAAACCACCTTCTTAGGCTCATCTTTATTCAGATAAAACGCCAAAAACTTATCCTGCGGGATCTGCGCATCCGCAGTAATCTCTCTCGCCCATTTTTGCATATTGCTCTCTTGCGCGAACGCCGCAAATGCAAGCACCAAAATAATCAAAAACCTCATTACCGACCTTTCTTATTTCGTATAAAAGTAAAATCCCTAAACCTAAAAGCCCTAGGCTTAGGGATTTTGCCGCCTTGGCTCCCTGCCTATACGAATAAAATTCCAACTGCTTAAATGTCAGCTGCGCGAGAAATTTCCTTGCCGCGACCGCTACGGATAAAATTCCATCCTAAATAAGCTTTACAGAGGCTTTCGCAGATAAGCTCCACTGCCATGAAACCCAGCAAAATAAAAATTTTAAACTAGCGCAATGCTGTGGCTACCGCTAAAAAGCTAGACGCGATAAATTTCAAGCCTAAAATTCATATTTTAAAGCCCCATCTTAAAATTTTAAAACAAAGCTTTAGCGATAAAATTTCACATTTTAAAATTCTGCGGCAAAGCTTTATGCTTAAAATTTTACATTTAAAACTCCAAGGCGGAATTCTACGGCAAATTTTACCTCGCTGAATTGTGCGTTTAGAATTTAATTTTCGCCGTAAAATTCTGCGCTTAGAATTTTATCTGAACCCTCACGCAACGAAGCTTGGATAAAATTCTAGCTCGAAATTTCAAGCTTTAAAATTTAATGCTACAACCTCTGCACGAAATTCTATACACAAAAATTTTACTGGCGCCATAAAATTTCGCGCAAAATCGCAGCGAAATTTTAACGCAGAATTTCGAGCTACAAAATTCCACGCGAAATTTGACGCCGCGCCCGCCAAAGCCCTAATTCGAGCAGGCGCTCTTGCCGTCCATCACCGGCTGGATCGCGGAGTTATCCGCCAGCTCCTCGCGGTCGATCTTCTCGATCTTTTCCCACAGCTTGCGCGCGGCCTGCTCGTAGCGCTTCGCACTCAAAGAATCGGGCGCATAGAAGCTCACCGGCTTGCCGCTGTCGCCGCCCTCGCGGATAGCGATCTCGATCGGGATCTCGCCGATTACTTCGGTGTTGTATCGCTGCGCTAGCTTTTGCGCGCCGCCGCGACCGAAGATATCATACTCCTTGCCGTTATCGGGGCAGATGAAGCCGCTCATATTCTCGATAAGGCCTGCGATCGGGATGTGGAGCTTTTCAAACATATCAAGCCCGCGCGCGCTGTCGTCCAGCGCGACCGTCTGCGGCGTCGTAACGCACACGCCCGCCGTCACTGGCACGCTCTGAGCGAGTGTAAGCTGCGCGTCGCCCGTACCAGGAGGCATATCCAAAAACAGCACGTCCAGATCGCTCCACGCCACGTCTTTTAGCAGCTGCTCAATCGCTTTCATTATCATAGAGCCGCGCCAGATGAGGCTCGCGCCCTCCTCCATCAGCACGCCCATGCTCATCATCTCCACGCCGTGGCTTAAGATCGGCTTTAGCTTCTGCCCAACGACGCTTGCTTGCGTTTTATCTTCGCCCATCATTCGCGGCAAATTCGGCCCGTAAATATCGGCATCCAAAATCCCCACCCTCTTGCCGAGCTTTGCCGTGCTGATGGCTAAATTTAGCGTCGTCGTACTCTTGCCTACGCCGCCCTTGCCGCTGCTGATCATCACGAAATGCTTGATCTGCGGCGCGATATTTTTGCCGCTGCGAGAGTTGCTCTTTTCCTCGGCGATCTTGGGCTGTTTGATTAAAATTTCGGCGTCCGCCCCTAGCGCCTTTTGCACCGACGATCTGAGCTCTGCTGCAATCTCAGGCTTGGCACTCGGAATTTCGATCCCTACGAAAATTCTATCGCCGATCTCGACCTCTTTTACAAATCCAAAATCCACGATACTTTTAGAAAAGCCCGGATAGATCACGCTTTTAAGCAAATTTAAGACTTCGTCTTTACTCATTCCTTCTCCTTATTTTCGGTTAAATTTCTACTGATTTTATATGCGCAAAATTTCGGCCCGCACATCGAGCAAAACTCCGCGCCCTTGTAAATTTCATCGCCCAGGCTCTCGTCGTGCAGCTCGCGCGCATGATCTGGATCGAAGCTAAGCTCAAACTGCCTGTTCCAATCAAAACTATACCTCGCATCGCTCATCGCGTGATCGCGTTCTATCGCGCCCGCTTTGCCTAGCGCGACGTCTGCGGCATGAGCGGCGATTTTGTGCGCGATGATGCCCTCTCTGACATCGCTTGCATTGGGAAGGCCTAGATGCTCCTTCGGCGTTACGTAACAGAGCATGCTTGCGCCGCAATACGCAGCCATCGTCCCGCCGATAGCCGAGCTGATATGATCGTAGCCCGCGCCGATGTCGGTCGGAAGCGGCCCCAGCACGTAAAACGGCGCGTCGCGGCAGATCTTGCGCTCTAGCTGCATATTTAGCTCGATCTCGTTAAACGGAATGTGCCCCGGCCCCTCAATCATCACCTGCACGTTCTTTTCATTCGCGCGCAGGGCCAGCTCGCCTAAAATTTCAAGCTCGCTAAGCTGCGCTTTGTCGGTCGCGTCGTATAAGCAGCCGGGGCGCAAGCCGTCGCCCAGCGAGAGCGATACGTCGTAAGCGGCGCAGATATCGCAAATTTCATCAAACGCTTCATAGAAGGGGTTTTGCTTGTGAAATTTCATCATCCACGACGCTATCAGCGAGCCGCCTCTGCTTACGATACCCATCTTGCGACGGGACAGCAGCGGCATAAACTCGAGCTTAAAGCCCGCATGTATCGTGAAATAATCCACTCCCTGCCGCGCCTGCTTCTCGATCGTGCTAAGAATAGCGCTCGTTTTTAAATTTTTAATATCGCCCAGCTCATGGATCATCTGATAGATCGGCACCGTGCCTATGGGTACGGGCGAGCGCTCGATTATCGCGGCGCGGATCTCGTCCAAATCGCCGCCCGTGCTTAGATCCATCACCGTATCGGCGCCGTACTTTAAGCAGGCTTCGAGCTTTTCCAGCTCGCCATCAATATCGCTCGTCGTGCCGGAAGAGCCGATGTTTGCGTTGATCTTGCACCGCAGCGCGCGCCCGATGCCGATCGGCTTTAAGCTTTTGTGATTAACGTTTGCGGGGATGATCGCTCTTCCTTGCGCGATAAGATCGCGCAAGGCCCGCACGTCCATGCGCTCGCTTTGCGCGACCTCTCTCATCTGCGGCGTCACTTCGCCCTTTTTTGCAAAATAGATCTGCGTTACGCAGCTTTCGGTCATTTTCGCCTCGCTTCTTAAAAATGCGCGTATAATATAACAAATTTCATTAATCCTTACTTTTCTTTTACCGTTTATTTTCGTAACGTAAGCTGAAATTTCGCCGCCGTGCCGCGTAAATTTACGCCTAAACTCAAGATATTTTAGCTCGCAAGCCGCGATTAATTTTGCTTTCATTTTTAATACGTATAATTTCGTAACAAAATTTCAAGGATAAAATTTGAAAGATATATCGCTGATTTTGCTCGCCGCGGGCGATTCGAGCAGGTTTGAGCTGAGCGTCAAAAAGCAGTGGTTGCGCGTGGGCGAGCTGCCGCTTTGGCAATACGTCGCGCAAAATATCGCGCGGGCGCACCCATTTAAAAAGATCATAATCACCGTAAACGAGGAGGACGTGAGCTATTGCGAGCGCCTCTATGCGTGCAGCTTGGCCTCGGCGCGCGGCAAAAGCGCGGAGTGCGGCACGATCGAGTATAAATTTCAAAGCAAGCAGGACGGGATCGAATGCGGCGCGGACGATCTAAACGACGCAAGCAAGCCGCGGGGCGCGGAAAATTTTAAAGCTCAAGTCGAATGCGGCGCGTATGAATGCAGCTCTGCAAATTTAAAATTTCACTTCGCCCCAGGCGGCGCAAACCGCCAAAGCTCGCTAAAAAACGCGCTGCAGCTCGTAGATAGCGAACTCGTGCTCGTAAGCGACGTGGCGCGCGCGCAAATTTCGCCAGGGCTGATCTCCTCGCTGATACGAAATTTAGGCGGCGCGGACTGTATCAGCCCATATCTTGGCGTAAACGACACGACCTATCTCGGCGAGCGCATTGTGGAGCGAGAGGAGCTACGCCTCATCCAAACGCCGCAGCTTTCGCGCACGGCGCTACTTAAAAAGGCGCTTGAGGGAAGCGAAATTTTTACCGACGACAGCGCGGCGGTCGGCAGCGCGGGCGGTCGGTTGGAGTTTATAAAAGGCGAAGTGGGCGCGCTTAAGATCACGCGCGCAAGCGATCTGGCGGCGCTAAATTTAAAACCATGCTCGCGCGATATTTTTTGCGGTACGGGTTATGACGTACACGCGCTTGAAAAAGGCGCGGGCATCGTGCTCGGCGGCGTGCAAATTCCGTGCGAGTTCGCGCTGATCGCGCACAGCGACGGCGACGTAGCGATCCACGCCCTAATCGACGCTATTTGCGGCGCAGCGATGCTGGGAGACATCGGCGAGCTTTTCCCCGACAGCGACGCCAAATTTAAAGGCGCGGATAGCAAGGAGCTGTTACGAAAGGTAATGCGGCGCGTCAGAGGCTACGGCTACGAGCTCGTAAACGCCGATATTACGATAATCGCGCAACGCCCGAAGATCGGAGCCTACAAAGCGCAGATGCAAGAGGTTTTAAGCGAAATTTTAAACTGCGCGCGCGTCAATGTCAAAGCGACCACGACCGAAGGGCTGGGATTTACGGGCAGAAGCGAGGGCATCGCCGCGCAGGCTGCGGTAAGCTTGAAATTTTACGACTGGCAAAAGCACGCAGCAAAGGCGCAGGACGCATGAAAATTTTAATAATCGAGAGCGAAAGCTATCTTGCTCAAAGTATCGCAAACAAGCTGGGTGCGCTTGGGCATGAATGTACTAACGCGGCGAGTTTGGCGACCGCGGCTAGCCTTGCGGAGGAGTTTGAGGCGGTGCTACTCTCTACGAGCTGGAGCGGCGCGAGCTTTTATCCGCTGATCGAGAAATTTAGGCGCTCGATCATAATTTTGATGGTCGCCTACGTCGATAGCGAAACGGTGCTAAACCCCGTAAAAGCGGGCGCAACGGATTATATCCAAAAGCCATTTATGATAGAGGAGCTCATCAAAAAGATCGAGCACTACGCGCAGTTTCGCTCGCTAAAATCACAAAACGAAGCCTACGAAGTGTTGCTTAAAGAGATCTCTCTTTCGTGCGAAATACCGCCCGCGCGTTTAGCGCAGATAAAATTTCCGCTTCTTTTGCGCGGCGATGCGGCAGCGCGGGCTGCGGCGGTATTTAAGATCGCGCTTGCGCTAAAATCGTGCCTTAAAATTCTATCCGCGCAAAGCTCTGCGCCGCGTTCTAGCAGTTCAGAGCTTT
>NZ_CALHHT010000346.1 GCF_938031315.1 uncultured Campylobacter sp. | reverse complement strand
CGCGCCTTGGATTGCAGCGCCGATTGCTACGACTTCATCAGGGTTTACGCTCTTATTTAGCTCCTTGCCGAAAGCCTTTTTGACCTCCTCTTGCACCAAAGGCACGCGCGTCGAGCCGCCTACCATGACGACTTCTTTTATGTCGTTCATGCTAAGACCTGCATCGCTTACGACCTTTTTTAGAGTGCTTATGGTCTCATCTACCAAAGAATCGATCATGCTTTCAAATTTAGCTCTAGTGATGGTTTTCATCAGGTGTTTAGGACCCGTAGCGTCAGCGGTAATGAAAGGTAAATTTACCGTCGTTTCCATCGCACTGCTTAGCTCTTTTTTGGCGTTTTCCGCAGCCTCTTTTAGGCGTTGCATAGCCATGACATCGCCGCGCAAGTCGATGCCTGTTTCAGATTGAAATTCTGAGGTTAAAAAGTCGATCAGTTTGTTATCGAAATCATCGCCGCCCAAAAATGCATTACCGCCGGTAGCTAAAACTTCTACGACGCTATCGCCGGTTTCTAGCACGGTTACGTCGAATGTACCGCCGCCCAGATCGTAAACGACGATCTTTTCAGACTCTTTTTTATCCAGTCCATACGCAAGCGCCGCTGCGGTCGGCTCGTTGATGATACGAAGCACGTTTAAGCCCGCGATTGTTCCCGCTTCTTTCGTCGCCTTTCTTTGGCTGTCGTTGAAATACGCAGGCACGGTGATGACCGCATCTACGACCGGCTCGCCCAAAAACGCCTCGGCGTCCTCTTTTAGCTTGATTAGCACCTTGGCTGAAATTTCTTGCGGCGTATAGACCTTGCCCGCGATCTCTACCGCGCAGGCGCCGTTTCGGTCGATGATCTTATACGGTAGGCGCTTTTTAGCTTCCTGCGCGTTTTTCTCGTTCATCATAAGACCCATGATGCGCTTGATCGAGTAGATCGTCTTTTCAGGGTTAGTGACTGCTTGGCGCTTGGCGCTGTCGCCTACTAAAACCTCGCCTTTGTCGGTGAAAGCTACTACCGACGGAGTGGTGTTTTTACCCTCTTTATTCGGTATGATCTTGCTCTCGCCACGCTCAAATATGCTTACGCACGAGTTTGTTGTTCCTAGGTCGATGCCTATGACTTTTGCCATTTGTTATCCTTTGTATTGAATTTAAAATTTTAAAATTTGAGCGATTATTTCGCCACCACTACCATAGCGGCGCGCAAAACGCGCTGCTTATACATATATCCTTTTTGATATACTTGAACGATATCGCCTTTTTTAGCGCCTTCGGCTTCAATCATCGAAATAGCGTTATGCACGCTAGGATCGAATCCCGCATCCGTCGCTATCGGAACGATACCGTATTTTTCAAAAGTCTTTGTAAAAAGGCTTAGACATTGTTTTACGCCAACTTCGATTTTATCCGCAAGCTCATTACCTTCCACATCAATTTTGGCGGCTTCCTCAAGCGCGTCGATAATAGGCAGCAGATCTTTTGCAAAGCTCTCGCTAGCGTAAGCAACAGCGCTATCTTTTTCTTTTTCCAAACGTTTTTTGAGATTTTCAAAATCCGCATTGGCGCGGTAAAATTTATCGGTGATCTCACTTAACTCGTTTTGAAGCTTTTGTATCTGCGCATCGGTATCGTCGCATGTCTGCGCCTCTTGTGGCTCGCTCGCCTCTGACGCGCACTGCTCGCAAACCTCTTTTTCTTCACTATCGCACGCTGCATTTTTATCGCCGTGCTCTTTAAATTTATGGCTCATGCTACTCCTTTAGCGTAGTTAAAAAATTTCTCGTAATTCTCGTAAACGCTGCCTGCGCAGATCATCGTAGCGTCCTCGCCTTCGAATTTTACGGGGCGTTTGATCCCCATAAATCCGTGCTCGAAGTAGGGCGCGAAGATCAAATTTTTAGTAAAATTTACGGCGATCGAGGGGTTGAGTAAAATTTTAAACCGCTCGTCTTTGAAAATTTTATACGCCACGACCTCGTTACAAAGAAATTCGATTTTAGAATTTTTTAGCTCTTTGATTTTGGTGCTAAGCTCGCGCAGACCGATCTGCATCGAAGCTAGCTCCAAATCTCCGAGTGAAATTCCTATTAAATTTGATAGGAATTTAAAAACTCTAAAATCGTATTTTAAGATAATCTCGTCTTTTCTAAATGCAAGGATTATAAAGCGATCATTGTGATTGATAACTTCGCTTAGGGCTTCATTTTCGGCGTTGAAAATCATACAGTAAATTTCAAAATCCTCAAGCACCGCTTCTAGCTCGCGAGCATCGTCTATTTTTAACTCATCGTCGAAGCTAAGTCTAGCGCGCCAGTAATCCTGCATCGTCGCGACTGTAGGGATCCTGCCGCCGCTTACGTGAAGCTGTTTGAGCGCCCCCTCATCGCTTAGGCGCTTGAAATAAATGCGGATCGTGGATGCCGACATCGCCACGCCCATACGCTCGCCGAGCTCGGAGGAGCCGATCGGGGTGTTACTATCCAGATAGGCTGAAATGATGGATTCCAGGATCATATCGCGTTTATTCGTTTTCACTTTTAGCACTCTTTCGGTAAGATTGCCAGTATTATACAACATTGAGTGGTAGGATGTCAAGGTTTTTATATAAATTTTATAAAATTTTAGCAATCGGGTCCTGAGTTTGCTAAATTTTAACTATGATTTTTTTGAGGTGAGCGTAATTCTTGGAATTCTTGGAATTTATCGCGGTGCCATCACGGTAAATTTTATCGTGCTTTTCGTATCTTTAAACACAAATTTTACCGCCAGCCGGCTTAGGGCTTCTCTGTATACGCCGTATACGCCAGATAAATTCTATTTTGCAAAAATAGCTAATTGGCAGTGTAGCCGTAAATTTCGTGCTTACTAGCAAAAATTTTGTCATTTGCTGTAAATATGGAGCTAAATGCCAAAAAAACGCAAAATTTCCGCAGAAATGGCGCGCAAGCTAGACGAAAGTGCTAGGCAAGCAAAGCGGTGTGAGAACTCGCAAAGCTCAAAATTTTACTCGCTGACGCAAATTTAAATATACTTTAACGAATAGAAGTGTAAAATACGCCACAAATTTCAACGATCAAGGGTTTTTATGCTAAAAGACATCTTCCTTTTTGGCGGTTTAATTTCTTACGACCACACCTTTATCTACCTTTTTTACTTCTTTTTGGTCGTCGCTATCATCGTAGCCGTCGCGCTTTGCTCCACTCGCTCGCTTCAGCTTGTGCCACACGGCATGCAAAATATCGCCGAAGCCTACCTAAGCGGCGTGCTAACGATCGGTAAGGACGCTATGGGTAGCGAGGAACAAGCCAAAAAATATCTTCCGCTAATCGCAACATTGGGATTTGTGATATTTTTTAGTAACGTTATCGGCTTGGTGCCGGGCTTTGAGTCGCCGAGCGCGAGTCTAAATTTAACCCTTTCGCTTACGCTTTGCGTTTGGTTATATTACCATTTTGAGGGCGTTCGCGAGCACGGCGTGATCAACTACCTAAAACACTTTATGGGACCGGTGAAAATCCTAGCTCCGTTTATGTTCGTCATAGAGATCGTCTCGCATTTTTCGCGCGTCGTATCGCTTTCGTTCCGACTTTTTGGAAACATCAAAGGCGACGATACCTTCCTTCTTGTTATGCTTACTCTCGCTCCTGCGCTAATACCGATGGTACCGTTTGCGCTGCTTACTTTTATGGCGATTTTGCAGACTTTCATTTTCATGGTTTTAAGCTACGTTTATCTAGCGGGCGCCGTGATCGTCGATGAGCATTAATTTTAAGCGAAATTTCTTATACTTCCTCGTGGGTGCGTCGTTCGGATTGATCTTCGTCGGCGCATTCGTCTTTTTTGCCTATCCGTCATTTTATTTTTTGGGGTTAAAATTCCTCTTCATCTGCACCGCTCCCGGCGTGATTTGCGTCATCATCACCTGCTTGATGGTCGATGTTTTCGATCTGAAAGAACGACTAGCCCGCGAAGGCGAGTAAGATCTTGCGGGTAAAATTTTAAAATTTAGCCACGCCGTGTGCCGCTACAAGCGAGTATTAAAGCAAAAAATTGTAAAATTACGCGAAATTTTTATTCTAAAAGGTTAAGTTTATGTTTGAAACCGTGATCGGCCTAGAGGTACACTGCCAGCTAAATACCAAAACTAAAATTTTCTGCTCCTGCCCCACGAGCTTCGGCGACGAGGCGAATTCACACGTCTGCCCGACCTGCCTGGCGCTTCCGGGCGCTCTTCCCGTGCTAAACGAGGAGGCGGTTAAAAAAGCCATCAGCTTCGGCACCGCCGTCAATGCGACGATCAATCGCAAGTCGGTATTCGACCGCAAAAACTACTTCTATCCCGACCTTCCCAAGGCGTATCAAATTTCGCAGTGGACGATCCCGATCGTCGAGCACGGCGAGCTTTTCATAGCCGCGGACGGACAGAGCAAGCGCATCGGCATCACGCGTGCGCACCTGGAGGAGGACGCGGGCAAAAATAATCACGAAAGCTCGCGCAGCCTGGTCGATCTAAACCGTGCCGGCACGCCGCTTTTGGAGATCGTAAGCGAACCTGATATGCGCTCTGCTGACGAGGCGGTCGCGTATCTAAAAAAACTCCACAGCATTTTGCGCTTTTTAAATATCAGCGACGCAAATATGCAGGAAGGCTCGTTTCGCTGCGACGTAAACGTCAGCATCCGCCCGCAAGGCGAGCAAAAGCTCTACACGCGCGTGGAGATTAAAAATTTAAACTCCTTTAAATTTATCCAAAAGGCGATCGAGTTTGAGATCGAGCGTCAGATCGAAGCGTGGCAGGACGGCAAATATGAGCAAGAGGTCGTGCAAGAAACCCGCCTTTTTGATACCGCTAAGCTTATCACCAAGCCGATGCGCAGCAAAGAAGACAGCGCCGAGTACCGCTACTTCCCAGACCCCGACCTGCTAACCGTGATCGTGGATGACGAGATGCTGGCTGCTGCGCAGCAGATCCCCGAGCTGCCGGATCAGAAAAAGGCCCGCTACGTCCGCGAGCTGGGCGTTAAAGAGAAAGACGCCGAGATCATAATCTCCATCTACGAAAACGCGCGATTTTTTGAGGATCTAATCGCGGCTGGGCACGAGCCAAAACTCTGCGTCAGCTGGCTTACCGTCGAGCTTGCGGGCAGGCTCAAAAACGGCGTTACGATCGAGGATTCGCCCGTAAACAGCGCGAAGATGAGCGAGCTTTTAAGCGCGATCGAAGGCGGCGCAGTGTCTCAAAAGGCCGCCAAAGAGGTGCTTGATTATCTAATGGAGCACGACGAGGCCGTAAGCTCGGTCATCGACAAGCTAGGCTTGAGGCAGGTAAGCGACGACGGCGCGATTTTGGAGATCATAGCGCGCGTGATGAGCGAAAACGAGGACAAGGTCGCGGACTACCGCGGCGGCAAAGACAAGCTATTCGGCTTCTTCGTAGGCCAAGTGATGAAAGAGGGCAAGGGCGCGTTTAATCCTGCGAAGGTAAACGAGCTTTTGAAACAGAAGCTGGGCTAATTTCGCAGCTGTACAGCGGCGAATTAAATGCGGCGCGGCGCATGCGATAGATGAAATTTAGAGATAAAATTTCTAAATTTTATGGCTCGCGTGAAATTTGATCTGTGCTTTGCGGACACGCTTCGCGGTAAAGCGGTGTTTGATAAAAGCTTGCTCGAGCGGGCAGGGCGGCGCGCATTAGCCAGCTGTATAATGAGTAAAATTTTACCTACGGCGGGCGGCACGAGTGGATTAAATTTAATAAATTTAGTGTGCGCGGGCGCAGTGAAATTTACCGGCTCGCGTGCGGCGAGAAACCGGATAAAATTTTACGTCGCGACGTTGCAAGGTTTAAATTTACGCAGGCGGGTTAAATTTCGGCAAACCACCTTGTAAATTTAACGCAAAGCCGCGCGATAAATTTAGCTGCGGTTAAAATTTGCGCCAACGGATCGCTCAAATATCCGGCGCAAGTTTTGCGGAATTTTATAAATTAAGATCGAAAGGGCTACAATGAAAATCGCGGTTATCGGCGCGGGCAAATGGGGCAGCGCGCTTTGCGACGCGCTAAGCGTGAAAAACGAATGCGTCATCACTTCGCGCACGCCTAGGCAGCTTGTGAATTTCGTAAGCGTAAAAGAGGCGCTTGATTGCGAGGCGCTCATTTTCGCGCTCGCAGCGCAGCAGACCGCGCAGTGGCTGGATCAAAATTTTATAAATTTAGGCCAAAAAATTCTAGTCGCGTCCAAGGGCATCGACGCCGCAAGCGGCAGGTTTTTAAACGAAATTTTTGAA
>NZ_CALHHT010000345.1 GCF_938031315.1 uncultured Campylobacter sp. | reverse complement strand
ACGGCGCGGAGATGATCCGCGTGAAGGATCGTCATGGCCGCGAGTTCTGCATGGGACCGACGCATGAGGAGATGATTACGGCGCTTGTGCGGGATGAGCTGCGCTCCTACAAGCAGCTGCCCGTGCTCCTCTATCAGATTCAGGACAAGTTCCGCGACGAGCGCCGTCCGCGTTTCGGTGTCATGCGCAGCCGCGAATTTATCATGAAGGATCTCTACTCCTTTGATAAGGACATCGAGGGGATGAACGAGTCCTACCGCAAGATGTACGATGCGTACACGAATGTATTCACGCGCTGCGGACTGGACTTCCGCGCGGTGGAAGCGGACAGCGGCGCAATCGGCGGAGGGCACTCCGAGGAGTTCACCGTGCTTGCGCCCGAAGGCGAGTCGCGCATTGCGTGCTGTGATGCGTGCAGCTATGCGGCGAGCGACGAGAAGGCGGCGTTGCGTCCCATCGACGCTCCCCACGAAGAGGTGTTGCCGCTCGAGAAGGTGGCAACGCCCGGCACGCATACGATAGCCCTGCTTGCAGAATATCTCAAGATTCCCGTGGAAAAGACGATCAAGGCGGTTGCCTATCAGACGGAGGACGATACACTCATCCTCGCATTCCTGCGCGGTGACCATGAGGTCAACGAAATCAAGCTCGCGAATGCCGTTCCGGGCGCGCGCGAGCTGCGCATGGCAGACGAGGAAGCGATCCGTGCGGCGGGCGGCTGTCCCGGCTTTATGAGCCCGATCGGCATCAAGGAGGGGACGCATATCGTCGTCGACGAGACGGCGATGCGGATGCACAACGCCGTCTCCGGTGCGAACGAGGCAGACTTCCACTATACGAACGTGAATCCTCAGCGCGACTTTGGCGCGGTGACGGTGGCGGACATCCGCCTCGTGGAGGAAGGCGATGAATGCCCCGTCTGCGAGCACGGACATCTCCACATCGGGCGCGGCATCGAGGCAGGGCAGATCTTCGCGCTCGGCACGAAGTACAGCGCGGCGATGGGCGCAACCTTCCTCGATGAGACGGGCAAGGCGCAGCCCCTGCAGATGGGCTGCTACGGCATCGGCGTCGGGCGTACGATGGCGGCGGCAATCGAGCAGAATCACGACGAGAGCGGCATCATCTGGCCGCGTGCGATTGCCCCCTATGAGGTCGTCGTCGTGGCGGTCAATGCCAAGCTCGTGGATCTGCGAAGCGGCGCGACGCTCTGGGAGGGCTCGGCGCAGGTAAGCGACGACTCAAGCAGAGGCAGTAGCGATCTTGTAGGCATGCTGATCTCCGCGGTCATCAAACAGATCGGCGATACCGTCTCCGACGCGGGATACAAGCTCTCTGCGAGCGCAGATGCGATGCTGCTGGGCCAAAACTGCAACAAATGCTTGCTCTACGGCCCGTATTCACCGCACTACGGACAAGATCGACAGCTTGGCGGCGGCAAATAAATTTTAAAAAGGACGAAAATGAAACTAGCCGAGGCGCTGATACTGCGCGCCGACATACAAAAACGCATCGAGCAGCTAAAATCAAGGCTCGCGGACAACGCGAAGGTGCAAGAGGGCGAGAAACCCAGCGAAGAGCCAAAGGCGCTACTAGCCGAGCTGGATGCGCTCACAAGCGAGCTTGAGCGGCTAATCGTTCGGATAAATTTAACCAACTGCACCGCAAAAGCGGACGGCAAGAGCCTAACCGAGCTAATCGCCAAGCGCGACGTACTCACGCTAAAAGCGGGTGCATTGCGGGCTTTTGCGCAAGCTTCCGCGCAAAAAGTGGATGTTTATTCGCGCAGCGAGATTAAAATTTTAAGCACGGTCGACGTCGCGGCGCTGCAAAAGCAGGTGGACGAGCTGGCTAAGCAGATCAGACAGCTTGACACGACGCTGCAAGGCGCGAACTGGCAGACTGATCTGACCAACTAAAGCGTCAAATTTAGCGGCGAAATTTGAAAGAATTT
The DNA here is from genome assembly GCF_938031315.1 of uncultured Campylobacter sp. Lineage (GTDB taxonomy): Bacteria > Campylobacterota > Campylobacteria > Campylobacterales > Campylobacteraceae > Campylobacter_B. The sequence continues at coordinate 4,319 of NZ_CALHHT010000345.1, read as the reverse complement.
CGTGAAAATTAAAATTTCGGGTAAGTATCGCAAGAGGCGAGTACGAAACTCACCTGTGAAACAGGTTTATGGCAGCGCTCGCGGAAACGGCGCACCCCTTTTACGATTTATTTTCAGTAAATTTACAAGGGCAATGTAACTACGCAATGTAACTACCGCGTACTGATCTAGCGATACCGAGGGCGGGAACGGGGAAATTTAAAACGAAATTTTGATTTTAACGGCGCGACTTGCGGGCTCGCGGCAAAATTTAGCGGCGATTTTGGCGGGTTTGACGCTCAAATTTTGCGTTAAATTTGGGCGCGCTTACGTTTTGCATTTTGACCCGTCTGGCGTTAAATTTTACAAAAATCATAAAATTTAGCCAAATTTAAAGGATGAAATTTGAAATTTAAAACCCTTGCATTAGCGGCCGCGCTTTTCTTTGCGACCAGCGTAAATGCGGAGCTTGCGACAGATGCGAATTCCATAAATTTTAGAAAAACGAGCGGCGCGGAGCTAAATCTCTCGGACGCAAAAGACGCCAAATTTAAAGACACGCATTTTAAAAGCGCAGATACCGCAGCGAGCGGCACAACCCCAAACTCATCGCAAAAAGCAACCCTCATCGACGAAGCGAAAAATTTCTACCGCGTGGACGAGCTGCTGTTTCGTAGCGCTCAGCTTGATGGAAGCTACGCCGCGAAGCTGCACGAGCTTGGCATCAAAAGCATCGTAAATCTGCGCCATTTTAGCAGAGGCGGCGACAGAAGGGCGTTTGGCGATCAATTTTGGCTCGCGAACAAGCCGCTTCAAAGCTGGGAGATAAAGCCCGCGCAGATCGCGGACGTCTTGCGCACCATTCGCGAGCGCCAAAAGGAGGGCGCCGTGCTCGTGCACTGCTATCACGGAGCCGATCGCACGGGGCTTGTGGTGGCGATGTACCGCGTGATCTATCAGGGCTGGAGTCTGGACGCCGCGCGCAGCGAGATGATAGACGGCGGATACGGCTTTCACTCCATGTGGCAGGATATCGCGGGCTTTTTGACACCGCAAAACGAAGCGCTCGTAAGAGCCGAGCTTGGAATTTAGACGAAATTCTATTTTTTCGCCCGCTCAAGCGGCGTGAAATTTGCAAATTCGAAGCGCGTGAGCTTGATTTAACCAAAGCTTATGCGGCTCAAATTTGATTAGAGCCTGGCAGGCTTAAATTTAAAGGCAAACTACCGCGGCGAGTTATTGTGACAGCGGAAATATTCGCAGGCTGAGCCGCAGCGAGCCTAAATTTAGGGCGACAGGGTTTACGAGCTCGAAAACGGGTTTAAATTTAGCGCGCCGCTTGCGCGATAAAATTCGTGCTTTAAAATTTCAAAAACGGAGATTACGAATGATACATCACTTTGCGGATATGCTAGATCGAAAGGACGATTACTGGGCGATGGTGCCCAACCGCGAGCGTTTCGCATTCGCGCTAAACGGCCCCGTGGCGGACAAGCAGAGCTTGCAGATCGCTACAATAGGGGCGGATACTCCTTTTTGGGAGCAGATTTTTGAGTGCGGGGATCTGCAGGAGCTTACCCTGCACTTGCCTAGCAAGGAGCAGATCGCCGCGATATCTAGGCTTAGGCAGCTTAAGCGTCTGCGCATTACGAGAACTCAAGTGAAGAATACCAACTTTCTCGCCGAACTGCCGCTTTTGCAGGAGCTCGTTTTGGAATACGTCTCGGCATTTTGCGACCTTTCGCCTCTGCGCGAGCTGAAAAGCTTAAGATCGGCGCATTTTGAAAATTTACGCAGAGTGAGCGATTTTTCTGGACTTAGCGGCATAGCCTCGCTGCGATATCTGTGTATCAACGGCACGCTAGATTGGGATCAGCCGATTGCAGATTTCGAGTTTCTCAAAGGCCTAACGGGCCTTGAAGTGCTAAAACTAACCTGGGTGAAGTGCAAAGCCCCATATCCGGCGCTTTTGCCGCTCGCCGCTCTTAAAAATTTAAAAAAGATAAGCCTGTATCCGCACGCCTTTGCGCTGGAGGAGTACGCGCTTGCGCAGCTTATTTGCGAGGGGGTAGAGGGCGCGCAAATGCCGCTTGCGGTGGAGTTTAAAGATACCGGCTATGTATATTTTCTGGGGCGAGGCTCTGGGTACACCAAAATAGGGGCGAAAAACGAGCTGCAAAGACGCGCGGAGTTTGAGCAAAAATTTGAGGCGTACAAGCAAAAGGCGCGAGAAATTTTAAATTTATAGATATTGCTAAAATTTTACTCTTTGCGGCGAGCTAAATTTAAGGCCGCAAATTTCTAAAAAATATAGTAAAGAGATTGCAAGATAGCAAAATTTAAGTCGTAAAAATTTACGCATTTTTCTACTAAAAATTCTCATACCTTTTTCAAATATGCGCTCACGCCGCCGCGTGCGTATCGCAATCAAATCGGCTAAATTTAAAGAGCCGATTTGCGCTTGCGGCGACGGGGTGCGTAAAACGCCGCAAATATCAAACAAAGTATCCGTAAATTTAGCCAAAACGCAGTAAAATTCGAGCGGCAAATTTAACAAAAGGAGCGATCGTGGAAAATTTATTGTTAGCGCAGCTACGCGAAGCGCTACCGCAGGGCATGCGCGTGCCGAGCGAACTTGAGGCGCTTTATGCGTGGATCGAGGCAAACGGCTTTTATGACGACGCGGGCGGGCGCAGACGCGGCTATCTCTACCCGCAGGATCGGTTGCAGCAGAGTTGGAGCGACGATGAGCGCGAGGGCGGCACGGACATCGTATTTTTCACGGATGAGCCGAAAAATCGCGACGAGGAGCTAAGGTATTGGTTTTACGGCGAGGATCGCGAGCTTGCTGCGGAGATCAAGCAGCGGCTTTGCGTGTTCGCAGGCAGCGGCTCGGAGGGCTCGATGTGCGCGCTATGGCTGGACGATGCGGGCGAGACGAAGATCGTGCACATGGGCTCCGGCTCGGGTTCGACGATGACCTGCGTTTTGGCTCATAGCGGGCTTGATTTTTTGCGATTGCTTGCGATCGGATACGATGAGATCTGCTGGGACGAGGATTTTAGCGCTCCGCCAAACAGCGAGGAGGACGACTTTATCGTGCATCCAAACCTGAAATTTCAGCAGTGGGTAACACAGACGTTCAAAACGACGATCCCGCAGACCGCGCTTGAGCTCGTCACGCCCGCGCATCTGGACGACGAGAACCCGAGCGATGAGTTTTTGATCTGGGTAAATCGCGTCGCGGGATAAAATTTAAAGCGGCTTTTGCGCCGCTTAATGAAGTATTGCGGGGTTTGCTTTCACAGGGAACCTTGTGAAATTTAAGCTTTTGCTGGCTAATTTAAAGAGCCTAAATTTAATGGATATCTTTTGATTAAAATTTGGCGGCGGTATCCATATAGAAAAGCATTAACCATCCATTATCGCTTTTGCTGCTCTTAAAATTTTTAATAAATTTGCTCGATAGAATTTAACTCTTTGCAGTGTGGCGATAGAATTTTGCTGCTATTCGAAATAAGACGCGATAGAAAAGTTGCCGCGTCTTTAGGAATCCAAATAAATTTAGCTAAATTCTGCTTGGATGGGTTATATCAAAGCATGGAAATTCTGTCGGTTTATTAGCAAAGAACTGATTGAGACTAAATTCTAAAGCAGAAAAAACAAGGTTAAAAGCTTTTCGGTAGTTTTGGCGATAGGTTGTCTTTAAATGTCGTATCAGAAAAATTGTAACCGCAGCGACGCAGGCAGCGCGCGCAGAGCAAAAAATGGCGCGAGCATCTGTATCGGCGTAGCGCTTTTAGGCTTCGTATGAAAAATCGCCTCAAAACGGATCCTACTTCAAATATCTGCATAAATTACGGCGGATTTTTATCAAGGGCATGAGGGGCGAGCTACAGGCATATCCAGCAAATACGTCTTTGCAGCTAGCTGCGCGCAGGCATTTAAAAGACGGAAAGTAAAAGCGAACAGGTTGAAATCTGAAAGCATTAATAGGCGCGCAATAGGCAAATTGCGCTCAGTGGCGAAGTGAGCGCAAACTTTTTGGCAGCTTTGAGCTATCGCACGCGCGTAGGGTGGCAGGCGCTACTTTGCTTTAAATCTCTTTTTGGATCTTGGGTTTGCGCGCGCAGAGCAGCAAGCACTAAGCAGCTAGGCGTGGAGGTATCGTATTTTGCGCCACTTTCGCAGTAGTTTTCTTTTATACCTGCCAGCTGACACGCTTTCTAGCAATATGAGTGATTGTTGTTTTGACATTAATGAGGATGAGCTTGGCGGGCTCATAGACAGCGCATACAAGTTCGGTAGCATATAGTGAACGCGCGACTTTGCGTGTTTAT
>NZ_CALHHT010000344.1 GCF_938031315.1 uncultured Campylobacter sp. | reverse complement strand
CCCCTACGACGTTAGAAGTTGCTGCACTGTGTGCAGTTTTATTCGGCGCTACCGCGCCACACGTTTTTAGATTTACAGAAAATTAAATTTAGCATCTTAAAGCTACGGGTCTCGGCAACTCAAATTTGAAGCCGAAATTTGTAAATTTTACTCACCCAGACCTGTATCTTTAAGATACTAAATTTAAATTAGTCAAATTTAGTTAGATTCTTTTCGTAAAAAACAACCGTTTGAGGTTGTTTTTTACTTTATTGTAAAGGGGGTGGGGGCTTAAAATGCGCTCTGCTAGCAGCTCTCAAAGAGAGTGCGTCCTAGCAGTAGTAAACGAAGTGCAGCTAAGCACAAGGCGAGGCAAAGCCGAAGCAAAAGAGCTCCCTTTTGTATCCGCCTTTCTCTTTTTCTTGGGTGGCGGAAGGGGTTTCTGCTTACGAAGCGTCGCCCCTTCCGCCCCCAAACCCCCACCATACCCACTGCACGTGAGATATTGCTGCACTGCGTGCAGGTTTATCTGGCGCTAACGCGCTACGTGTTCAAATTTACGCTTTCACAATGCGGGTCTCGGTCGGTAAAATTTGCAAATTTGACCCCAAATTTGAGCGTAAAACGATAAGGCGAAGTATTTTTTCTTTAGACGAGGCGGAAACGACGGAGGCGAGGGAGCGGACTAGTCGTCCGTGACCGAAGCCGACCGAGTTTCCAACGAAGTATAAAGGAAAAAGAGGAGCCGCAAAATAAAAAGAGGAGAAGATGGAAAAATACGAAGGCTACAATCTCAGGCTACGCGACGCTCTCGTTGGCGTACAGTTTTTATTCGTCGCGTTCGGCGCGCTCGTGCTGGTGCCGATCTTAACGGGGCTTGATACGTCCGTGGCGCTGTTTACGGCGGGCATCGGCACGCTGCTGTTTCAGCTCATCACGCGTAAACACGTCCCGCCGATCTTTCTCGCATCTAGCTTTGCGTTCATCGCGCCGCTAAGCTTTGGCGTGAAGGAGTGGGGTATCGCCGCAACGATGAGCGGGGTGATCGCGGCGGGACTTTTTTACGTGGTTCTAAGCCTGCTTATTAGGCTTAAAGGCGAGGGCTTTTTGCATAAAATTTTACCGCCCGTGGTCGTGGGGCCCGTCATCATGACGATCGGCCTCATCCTCTCGCCCGCAGCCGTAAATATGGTCATGGGCAAGGGCAAAGAGGCGCTTTATACGCAAGGGCAGTCGCTTACCATCGCGCTCATTTCGCTCTCAGCCGTCATCGTCGTTATGATGTTTGGCCGCGGCATGCTGCGCCTAGTGCCGATACTGTGCGGCATCGCGGCGGGATACTGCGCGTCGCTATTTGTCGGGATCGTGGATTTTACGCCGATTCTAAATGCGCCGTGGTTTGCAGTTCCGAGCTTCACCGCGCCAGTTTTTAAGCTAGAAGCGGTAATTTACATGGTGCCTATCGCTATCGCGCCCGCGATCGAGCACATCGGCGATATGCTTGCGATCAGCAACGTCACGAAGGAAAATTTCCTAAAAAATCCGGGGCTTAAAAGCACTCTTCTGGGCGACGGACTCGCGACGTCGCTAGCAGGCTGCTTCGGCGGTCCGCCGAACACCACCTACTCCGAAGTCACGGGCGCGGTCAGCATCACGAAGGCCTATAATCCCGCTATCATGACCTTTGCCGCGCTTGCGGCGATACTGCTAGCTTTCGTGGGTAAGCTCGGCGCCGCGCTCTCCACGATCCCCGCTCCCGTCATCGGCGGCATTATGTTGCTGCTTTTTGGTATCATCGCTAGCGTGGGCATGGAAACGCTCATAAAAAACGGCGTGGATCTGGCCGAGCCGCGCAATATGATCATCGTCGCGCTCATCTTTGTCTGCGCGATCGGCGGCATGGTGCTGGATTTTGGCGCTATGAGCTTTAGCGGCGTGGGACTTGGCGCGATTATCGGCATTACGCTAAATTTGGTGCTGCCAAAGACTAAGCATTTTGACGGGTACTGAGTTAAATTTGCGCGGAGCTTGCGTCGTTCCGCGGGTGTGGGTAAATTTGAGCTTAAATTTCGCCGTCAAATTTACCCGCAGCTTTCAGCGCCAAATTTACCGCACTCTAAATTTTAAAATTTCCCCGCAAACGCTTTTAAATTTCTAACGTTTTAAACTAGCAAGATATATAATTGCCTTATGAAAAAGGCAAATAACTTAAGCAAATTTGATAAAAAAGCGCTAAGGCTGCTCTTTGCGGTACTTTTCGTGCCGCTCTTCGTCTCGCTCGTTTTTATCTATGAGCTATCGGTGTATGACCGCTCGCGCGAGCTGCCCGCGGACGCGCAAAAGATCGGCCGCAGCGATTATTACAACATCGGCGGCAAAATTTACCTACGCTCTTGGAACCTCGCTCCCTACGAGCTAGAGGGCGACGCGGACGCGGCGAGCTTTCGCGCGCTTGATACCGGCAGATACTCCTACACAAACGTCGGCATGGACGCTAATAGCGTATTTTGCGGCGCTCGCAAGATGTCGGGGCTGGATCCCGCTCGTACGCAAAAGATCGGTTCTCGCTACTACAGCGACGGGCGCGTGAGCTACTTTTGCTCGGACGTCACGCAGCGCACGGGCGGCGCGATAAGCTACATTTACAAGGTATTTTTCCACGCCTTTGGGCTCTCAAAGTGGCCGCAGGAGTATAACTACCCCTACGCCAGACTTGATACTAGCGCGCCTATCTCGCCACTGACCGAGAGCCCTTATGTGGCCACAGACGGCGAGCGAGTATTTTACGAGGGTAAAATTTTAGCGGGTGCCGACGCAAAAAATCTAAAACAGATAAGGCGAAAAATCATATACGAAGACGGCTCCGAGCTGCCCGCGCACTTTCGCCCGGCCGATCGGTGGCTGAGCGACGGACGCAGCGTTTATAAGGGCGGCGAGAGGCTAAATTTCACGCCTAGCGAGCAGATGTATCTCGCGGAGCCAAACGCCGGCATAGAGTTTCTTTATGATCCGAAGGCGGGCGCGGTGCTGATGAACGGCGAGAGGTTTGAGGCTACAAACGAGCCCTATACGCCGCTAAATTTTCAGAGCGGGCATCAGGAATACATGCTGTTTGCGAGCAAAAACGGCATATTTTATCTAAGCAAGGATAAAATTTTAAATCGTCCGCGCGGCAGCGGCGCCGAGGGCCGGCTCAAAGACGCGCTTTGGTACGTTTATTATAAATTTGGCGCAGATGGCAGTAGGCTAAGCGCGCTAAAAAGGGCGGGCGACAATCCGTTTAAAGGCGCCGTGCGGCAGATCTCGGAGAAGCTTTTTAAAGACGATGCGGGATTTTACTATCTAAATTTCTACTCGCATAGCGTTTACGTCACGGGTCGCAGCGGCAGGCACTTAGAGAAGCGGACGAATTTCATCGATCTGCGAAAGATCACGCTAGACGTGCATGATGATGAGGTGATGGCGCAGATCGCGGACAAGGCGGCGCGAAACCCCGAGATGTCGCAGCCTATCTTTAGCGCGCAGGACGTGGAGTATGAAAACGGCGCGGCCTTTTATATGTATTGTCTCGCGGGGGTTTTGGTGCTCGGGGCTTGGATTTATAGTTACTTTAGAAAACGCAGCTTGCGGCGCAGCTAAATTTAGCGGTGCGGCAGAAGGTAAATTTAAGAGCAATACGGCGCGGCGGAGCAGTAAATTTAAGATAGTATTGCGGTTGTAGCGCGGCAATGCGGCAAATTATGGGCGCTGCGATTGCGAGTACGGCAGTATGGCGGCGGGATGCGATTGAGTGTGTGTCAAAGTTTGCCGGTACCGAGTGCCGGTTCGTCGGCGTGCAGTAAGCTAGCTAGATAGTGCGAGACGAAATGATAGCACGCCGAAACGGCGGCGGCTCTTGTGGGGTTAAACCGCGCTACCTATTTTAGTCGGAATTTTAAAAATTATGCGGATAAAGCTTTAGCTAAAATTTGCAAAACACTGCAAATACGGCGTTTTATTCTAAATTACCTTTGCCGCTTATCTGAATTTAAGGAGCAGGAATATAAACTTCAAGTATTCATAGCCTAGAAAAATAGAATTTCTGGCTCTGTGTAAATTTCCTCCGCTGGAGTTTGAAACTCGATCTCCCACATCTACGCACTCCTTGAGGAGCGTGTAAATTCTCTCCACTGGAGTTTGAAACCATCGTAAATAAAAGCATCAGCAAAATCGAAATAACGTGTAAATTCCCTCCAATGGAGTTTGAAACTCAGATGAAAAAAATTGCTTGAGCTTATCTGCCAAGCAAAGTGTAAATTATCTCCGATGGGGTTTGAAACTGGCTATCACCCATGGGGTG
>NZ_CALHHT010000343.1 GCF_938031315.1 uncultured Campylobacter sp. | reverse complement strand
CCGATGTAGTCGGCAAAAGTTCAGAGTCGACTGCCGCGAGCAGAAGCCGTAACCATACCGCCGCGAGCCAAATTCCAATCCCGCCGTCGCTAGCAGAATTTTCAAGGCTTCATTCGATCCGCCGCAAAACACAGAACCATACGGCGTCTCAAATCCGAAATGGCTGCGAAATTTCGTTTGCTGCGCTGGTCGCTAAAAACATGCGCGTTATTGCGACCTTTTGAAATTTTAATCTCGCAATTGCCGCGACGGGCGGTAAAATTTCACCGTTAAATTCCCAAGCGACATATCTATGCGGCGCCAGCGCGCCGTATCGGTAAAATTTTAAAATTTGCCAGCTCCGCTCTTTTTCATGAAATCTATCTGCTCTTAAGTGCTGCGATATGACGCCGATCTTGCGTCGTTTTCGCGCGATGAGTATGAGCGAGAAAATATGCGGCGGGCGTAAATTTTATCGGCGCGGCAAGCGCATTTTAAATTCCGCGTCCGAGCAACTCCGCATAGCGATCGCAACCCTCATGCGCTTAAAAGATAGAATTTCAAATCGCGGCTCTCTAAAGAAAAAAACGGAATTTTAAAATCACTAGCGATACTGCGGGGGCGAGCACGCATAAGCAAATCGCGATAAAATTTTGCTAAAATTAGGCGCAAACTTTTTTAAATAGGAGTAAAAAATGAGAAAAAGCGTATTTTTCTTTTTGTTGCCGCTGTTTTTGTTCGGCGGCGAGGCGCAAAAGCAGCTAAACGTCTTTCAGCTAACGCCGTCAAAGATGCCGCCGCAGCAGTTTAAGGTCGAAGCGGTCTTTTCGAAAGAGATCAAAGCCGACTGCAACGACGCGTATCTGATCGGCGGCAAAATAGAGCAAAAAGAGGGCTCGGACGGGCTTTATTACGAGTTTAGCGGCGGCAACGAACTTGCTCAAACGCTGATGCTCTGCGACGGCAAGAAGCAAAAGAAGCGGATCTATTACGAGCTCACGCATCCATTCGCCTACGACGGCGGCGAAATTAGAATTTTAGCGCCCAAAGACGTCAAGGTCGAGCTTAGAATTTACGAGCTCGTAGAGAGCAAAGAGCCTAAAATCCGCAAGATGAAATAGTTCCACAAGAAGCAGGGCGGACCGAGCTTATGCATGGCGGAATTTCCGCCATGCAATAGATCTTTCATCGCGCAATGGTTTTGCGCGTAGGCGAGATAAATTTTACGGCGAAGAATGGAATTTCGGCACCGATGGGTCGTTTGGTTAAAATTTCAGTATAATTTCGCAAAAACAAGGAGAGAGCATGTCAGAGAGAATTTTTGAAAGCCTAAAAGAGCTTTTGACGCAGCAGGGGGCGCGCTTCCGCGTCGTAGCTCACGAAAGCGCGGGCACCTCCGCCGAAGTCGCCAAAATCCGCGACACGCAGCTGGGACAGGGCGCAAAGGCGCTGGTTTGCACGATCAAGGGCTTTAAGGATGGGCAAATCTCTTTCGCGCAAAATTTAAATTTAGCAAACGCCAATGACGCACAAAATCTCGACGTCTCCGCCATTGCAACCGCTCAAGGCTACGAAAACGGCGCCTGCGCGGAAAATTTAACTTTAACCGCCGATCAAATTTGCGCAAATGTGCCGCGGCAGCTGAAGCTTCCTAGCGACAAACCCGCGGGCAGAAACGGCAGGATCTACGTCCTAGCGGTCTTCGCAGCCGATCATAAAACCGATTTAAAGCGCCTGGCAGAGGGGCTAGGCGGCACGAAAGCATCGCTCGTAAGCCCCGATGAAGTGGGCGATCTCACGGACTGCGTCATCGGCTCGGTGCCGCCGTTTAGCTTCCACGACAAGCTGCTGCTAATCGCCGATCCGTCGCTATTCGGACGCTTTGAAGAGATCGCTTTCAACGCGGGCTTGCTCGATCACTCGATCATCCTAAACGCACAGGATTACGCGCGCATCGCAGCTCCGCGCATCGTTAGCTTCACAGAAGAGGCGTAGGACGGCGAATAGGCCCGCTCTACTTGGCACAGCGACGTGATTTTATCGTAGCCAGCCCGCACTCGGCACAGTAGCGCGTATTCATCGCGAGCTCATTCGTTCGCGGCACGACGAAACGTTTTCATCGGCGGTGCGAGCTAGCGAGACTGCGCCCTTTACGGCAGCGCTTTCGCGTAACGGCGGATGTAAAATTTTGCGCCGTTTGCAATAATACCGCTTGAAAAACGCCGCGCCTACGAAGAAATTTTAACCGCTCCGCTCTTTTATGCTCTGCGTAGGCGATCTGTATAATCCAAACAAAGTCGCTGCAAAATTTCAAGCT
>NZ_CALHHT010000342.1 GCF_938031315.1 uncultured Campylobacter sp. | reverse complement strand
ATCAAGGCAGCCGTGAGCTACGGCGTGGTAAAGATGAATATCGACACCGACACTCAGTGGGCGTTTTGGGACGGCGTGCGCGGATACGAGGCTGAAAATAGGGCGTATCTGCAAGGCCAAATCGGAAACCCGCAGGGCGAGGACAAGCCGAATAAAAAATTCTACGATCCGCGCAAATGGCTGAGGGCGGGCGAGCAGAGCATGACGCGCCGTTTGCAAGTCGCATTTGAAAATTTAAATTGCCTAAACAGGAACTAAGATGGAGCACTCGAATAACGAAGTATTGGATATCACGCTGCCCGAGGCGAGGGAGCGCTCGCTAGCGGGCGTCTTTTTCAAAATCACAGCGCTTCCGATAGCCGTTTTTGCGGTGTTTTTGCTGGGTTATTTGGGGCTCATCGGACTAAAAGTCGAGATGCACTCGATCTTGATGCTTGCGGTTTTGCTCATCATAGCGCTGGTTTTGGCCCGCCACAACGCCGAATACGGCTGCTCAAATTTTGAAAACAATATCGACGATTTTAAGTCTGAGCTTAAAAACTACATCGTCGCCAACCTCTTAAGCATCGGCGGCAAAAAGAAATCGGACGCTAAATTTGATCTTTTCGTCGATGAATACGGCTACTCACTGCGGAACCAAAACTACGCTTCCGTCGCGGCGGCGGTCTTTCCGATGCTCGGAATTTTAGGCACCTTCATCTCGATTGCGATTTCGATGCCGCATTTTTCTTCAAGCAATATCGACGGGCTCGAAACCGAGATCGCGCAGCTTCTAGGCGGCGTGGGAACGGCGTTTTACGTCTCGATCTATGGAATTTTTTTGGCGCTTTGGTGGATATATTTCGAGAAAAAAGGCATCAGCAAATATGAGCGCCTGCTGATCAAATACAAAAATTCCACTAAAAATTTCTTCTGGAACAAAGACGAGATCACGCAGGGCTATCTGAGCGAAATTTTAAACGCAAACGCAGATATTTCGCGCTCGTTCGCGGCTATGGCTTCGACAAGCTTTTCAGATGGGCTAAACC
>NZ_CALHHT010000341.1 GCF_938031315.1 uncultured Campylobacter sp. | reverse complement strand
AATACCTGTTCGATACCGAGAAGGCCATGGTGCGCATCGACATGTCCGAGTACATGGAGAAGTTCAGCGTCCAGCGCCTGATCGGGGCGCCTCCGGGATACGTGGGCTACGACGAGGGCGGGCAGCTTACCGAAGCCGTGCGCAGAAAACCCTACTCCGTGCTGCTTTTTGATGAGATCGAAAAGGCGCACAAGGACGTTTTTAATATCCTGCTTGGAATTTTAGACGACGGGCGCGCGACCGACAATAAGGGCGTTACGGTCGATTTTAAAAACACGATCATCATCCTAACGAGCAATATCGGCTCGGCTAAGATTATGGAGCTTGACGCCAAAAATACGGACAAGCCGCGCGAGGTAGCACTTGCCGAGCGCGAGGAGGCGGTAAAGAGCGAGCTGAAGAATTATTTCAAGCCCGAATTTATCAACCGTCTGGACGACATCGTGATCTTCAACGCCCTAAGCGAGGACGATCTTATAAAAATCGTGGGCATTATGTTTAAGAGTCTGCAAAAAACGCTCGCAAATCGCGGCATTAACGCGAGCCTAAGCGAAAATGCCAAAAAGCTCATCGCCTCGGCGGGCTTTGATATCGAATACGGCGCAAGGCCGCTACGAAGGGCGCTCTACGATCTAGTAGAGGATAAGATCGCCGATATGATCCTAAGCGACGAGATCAAAACGGGCGATAAAATCGAAATCGGCGCACGTGACGGCGAGATCGAGATAAAGAGGGTGAAGTAAAATTCAGCGGAATTTATCCTGCAGGGTAAATTCCGCGCTTTGGTGGAGTAAATTTGGCGAGGTAAATCTCACCGTCTTAGCTAGGTAAATTTGGTGGGTAATCTTTCCCATGGGAATTGAAACAAAAGTCTTTTTATTACTTTTATTATTACTTTTAAAATTTTATAGTAGGCAAGATTCTATTCCACTGGGAATTGAAACATCATAATGCTATCTTTAATGGATACGAGAGCCTTTAAGTAGAATTCCATCCCTTTGGGAATTAAAACAGTCCGTATATGATGAAGCGGAGGGGCCCGGTGAAAGTATAATTCCATCCCGTTGGGAATTGAAACAATTTTTTGGATCGAGCCCTTTAATAAAAGACCTATCGTAGAATTCCATCCCGTTGGGAATTGAAACTATCACCAAACTCGGGGTTACCGACAAGGTTAAAGTAGAATTCCATCCCGTTGGGAATTGAAACTATGAACGACAGCCGCAGAGAAAAGCAAGCGACGAGGTAGAATTCTATTCCATTAGGAATTGAAACGTGATATACTTCATCACGTAGCCCGTGGCGTTGTGTAGAATTCCATCCCATTAGATAGAATTTCAAAGAATCTTGAGGTGCACAATCATAGAATTTAATGCGTTTCTATATATTAGGAAATAAATCCCTAATGAAGCAATTCCTAGCAAGCCTCCCTAGCGAGTAATCTTCATTGGCAAGATTCAACCCTTTTTCTTATCCTTCTTGTTCTTGCGGGAGGGGCTTTCCAGCTTGCGCCAAGCCTCGCTTTTTTGGCTATCCTCCATTAGCACTATCTCCCTGGCGCCGTTTCGCACGAGGTTTGGATCCACTGCAAGCTCCTTCGCATCGATCTTTTCAGGATAGTCTATGCGCGAGAGGATGCAGCGGAAGGCGTTTAGTCGCGCGATCTTTTTGTCGTTGCTATCAAGGATCGTCCACGGCGCAAACTCGGTATTTGAAGCGAGCAGCATCGAGTATTTTGCGAGCGTGTATTGATTCCACAGCTCCTGCGATCTCGCATCCACCGGCGAGAGTTTGTATTGCTTCAGCGGGTCGGTGCGGCGCGATTCGAAGCGCCTTTTTTGCTCCTCTTTGGAGACTGAAAAGTAAAATTTAAACAAAATTATCCCCGCACTTACCAAAAGCTCCTCAAATTTAGGCACTTGGCGCAGGAAATCTTTATGCTCGGCGTGGGTGCAAAAGCCCATCACCGGCTCGACCATCGCGCGGTTGTACCAGCTGCGGTCAAATATCGTGATCTCGCCGCCGCTGGGTAGGTGCGCGACGTAGCGCTGGAAGTACCATTGCGTCTTTTCGACGTTGCTCGGCTTTTCGAGCGCCACGATGCGGCATCCGCGCGGGTTAAGATGCTCGCATAGTCGCTTGATCGTGCCGCCTTTGCCCGCCGCGTCGCGTCCCTCCATCAAAATCAAAATTTTTAAGCCCTTTTCTTTTACGAATTTTTGCAGCTTCAAAAGCTCGATCTGGTATCTCTCAAGCAGCGTTTCGTAGTCTTTGAACGAGATTTTTTCGTACTTTGAGCTTTTAAATTCTATCTCTTTCAGCGCTATTTCGCCCGTTTCGGTTTTGATCTCTTTGCTCATATCGCCTCCTAAAAATTTTAAGGAATTTTACAAAAAAGTTCTTTAGATTACACTATAAATTCATACTTATTACGTTAGAATGTAGGAAAAAATTTCAAAGGATAAAATTTGATCAGATCGCTGATTTTGACGGCATTTTTTCTCTTGGGTTTAAGCGCCGAGCCCTTAAAACCTTCCGATGCGTTCAAGCTTGACGCGACGGCGCAAAGCGATAGCGTAACGCTAAGCTTTGATATCGCGGACGGGGTCTATCTCTATCAAAACGAGATAAAAATTTTCATCGGCGGCGCAGAGGTAACGAATTTAATAAATTTGCCCGCCGCGACCGAATACAAGGATTATAAAATTTATGAGGGCAAATTTAGCATCGCCGTGCCTTTGGGTCTAGTGCTTGCAAATGCCGCGAACAGCGATAATTTCGTGCTTAACGGCGATTTTTTGGGCTGCACGAAATCGGGCTTTTGCTATCAGCCGCAGCAGTTCGGTTTCAGCTTCAAGCGCGTAGTGGAGGGCTATCATATCAGCAGAATTTCAAACTCCGAGCTGAAAAAATATCGAAAAGGCGCAAATTCTGCGCAGATTTCTGCCGCAGACAGCGCGCAGAGCGGGAATTTAAATTTTGAAAGCAATACCGCAGCTTCAGGCGCAGAGGCAAATTCTGAGGCAAACTCGCAGGCGACGGGAAATTCCGCGGCAAGCTCGGCGGAAAGCGCTGCGGTAAATTCCGGTGAAGCCTCCGCGCACAAAAATCCACGCGGCGTAAATTCCATCTCCGAGCAGGATAAAATTTTAAACGTTCTTAGCGGCAAGAGCTTCATCGCGGCGATCGCGCTGTTTTTCGGCTACGGCGTGCTGCTCTCGCTAAGCCCTTGCGTCTATCCGCTCATCCCGATCCTCTCGTCGATCATAGTGGCGAAAACCTCCTCGAAGCCGAGCGCGAAAAAAAGCCTCGCCGTAAGCCTCGCGTATATTTTCGGGATGGCGAGCTCGTATGCGATTTTAGGAGCTTTCGTGGCGGTTTTCGGGCAAAATTTACAGGGCCTGCTGCAAACTCCGCCCGCACTGATCCTAACCTCGCTCATATTCGCCGCGCTCGCGTTTTCGATGTTTGGATTTTACGAGATCCGCCTGCCTGCGCGCTTTCAAAGTTTCTTAAATAGCAAAAGCGAAAATGCTGGCGGCCTGATCGGAGTTTTTTCGATGGGGCTTATCTCGGCGCTCGTCGTATCGCCGTGCATCTCCGCTCCGCTTGCGGGCGCGCTCGTTTACATCGCGGGCAGCGGCGACGTTCTGCTGGGTGCGGCGGCTCTTTTTGCGCTGGGGCTCGGAAGCGGCGCACTACTGCTTGTGGTAGGGCTCGGCGGTGCACTGCCTAGACCCGGAGCTTGGATGGAGGCGGTGCCTAAAATTTTCGGCTTTTTGTTGCTTTTTACGGCAGTGTGGATTTCGCGCACGCTCATCGGCGAAAATTTAAGCCTGCTGATTTATGCGGTTTTAGGCGCGATCTTCGCAGGATTTTTGGGGCTGTTTGACGGCGGCGCAGGCGGGATAAAGCGCGCTTTGGCTCTCGTAATCGCGCTATATTCGGCGCTGCTGCTCGCGGGCTTTGCCAGCGGCGCGAAAGATTTTTCCAGGCCGCTTGGTAATCTAATCCCGCAAAATGCGAGATATTCCAGGGGCGGCTTGGGCGAGGGCTTGCAGGCGGGCGAAATTTCTAGCGCTAAAAATTTAAGCGGCGCGCATTTTTCGTTTGTGCGCGATCTGACGCAGCTGCGCGGCGAAATAGAAAATTCCAAAAAGCCCGTGATAGTGGATTTTTGGGCTAGCTGGTGTAAAAATTGCGAGCAGAGCGAGCGAGCGTTCGCAGATCCCGCTCTTGCGGGCGCGCTTGATAAATTTAGCCTTTTAAAGATCGATCTTAGCGAAGATAGCGAGCAAAACAGAGCGATAAAAGCGCATTTTAACGTATTCGGCCCGCCTACGATTCTGTTTTTTAAAGAGGGCGCCGAGATTGCGAACCTGCGCCAGATCGGCAGCGTAAATTCCGAAAAGCTGGCCGAAATTTTAACCGAAATTTAGTGAAATTTAGATAGATTTCAAACAAAATTTAGTTTTAAGGATTGCGCGATGATAAGCAAAAATAGGGCTACGAAAGAGACCAAAATCGAGCTTGAGCTGGAGCTTTACGGGCGCGGCGCGGCGCAGATACAAACGGGCATCGGTTTTTTCGATCATATGCTTAGCGCGTTTGCCAAGCACGCGTGGATCGATCTGAGCTTGCGCTGCGAGGGCGATTTGCAGGTCGATTTTCACCACAGCGTCGAGGACTGCGGCATCGTGCTTGGAAGCGCGATCAAAGAGGCGATCTATCCCGCGCAAAACATCGAGCGCTTCGGCGATAGCGTCGTCGTGATGGACGAAGCCGCCGTAAGCGCCGCGCTTGATTTTTCCAACCGCGCGTTTTTGGTATTTGATTGCCCGAGCCTGAAGCGCGGTAAGATCGGCGAATTCGACGCCGAGCTCGTGGAGGAATTTTTCCGCGCTCTGGCTTTCAACGCAAATTTAACGCTGCATCTAAGCCAGATCCGCGGCGAAAATCTGCACCACGTGGCGGAAGCCGCGTTTAAGGCGTTCGCCGTCGCATTTCGTCGCGCGATAAGTATCAATGAGCGCGCCGGCGTGCCTAGCACGAAGGGCGTTTTATAGCGGCAAATGCGCGCTAAATTTAGCAACATTAGCAATTCGCGGTTTTGAAATTTTATCGGCGTTTGAAATTTTACTCTTGCCGCTGCTTGAAATTTGCAAAATTTCGTCCTTGCCCCAGCAAAGCGCGCCGCTTTATTAAGACCGCTGGCGGTGCATTTGCGCCCGCCGCGAAAACCGTGAATATGCTATATGAAATTTCACACCGTCGGAGCGCTAAAATGCCGCTTTGCATATTAAAATTTAAAGGTAAAAGATGAATAATTTCGGATCGCTTATGGAGATTTTAAATGTACTATTTTTGATCTGCTTTGTTTGGCTTATCGTGTGTTTGATTAAATTTATCAGATCAAAAGACGAGCCGGAGCGCCATAAAAGAGATAAAAAATTTCTAATTATTTCGGTGGTTGTGTTTGCATGCGCTTTTGCTCCACTCATATATTCTCAGTGGCTATTCGATCCTTTTTCTATACTTATCTTGGTTTTTACCGGGCTGCCGGTAATTTCGTTCATTTGGCTAATTGTAAGTTTAGTAAAATTTATTAGATCTGCTAAAAGCACGGATGAGCGCCGTAGAAGAATTAAAAATTTGCTGATTCTCTCTGCATTTTCGTTCATAACTTTTTTAGCCGTCCTAATGGGCTTTTTATGGCTGCTTAATAGCGCGCTTGCGCATATGTGAGGCATAAATGAGCGATGAAATTTTTCAAAAAACGATCGCCGTAATATTGACGGCTTGGGCGATCAGCGTTTGCGTACTAACCGCAGCGGCGTTGTATCTGCAGAGCAAATGCTCGATCATCTCCTATATCGCAAACGGAAACTAAGATGAAGCGCCTATCTATCGTCATTTTGCTAGCGCTTGGCTTGGCGGCTTTCGATTTTGCGTTTTACAGCCTCGTCGTGAAGCGATACGTAAATCAAAGCAGCGCCGAGATGCAGGCTAAATCGATCGAGCTGCATAAATTCCTGCCGTTTGACGAGAGCTCGCAGATCGTGCGCGTTAGCTCTAGCTTAAAACTTAGCGGCGATCTGCCGATAATCGACGGCGCAGCGGCTTTGTATCCGGTGTTTTCGGCATTCGTCGCGGCGAGCTATCCTAAGGACAGCGTGGAGTTTGACGGGCAAAATTTTACCGATGCTAGCAGGCTTAAATTTAGCAACACTCGCGGCGCATACAAGGCCATAAGCGACGGCGAGGCGGATCTGATCTTTGTCGCCGCTCCTTCAAAGCAGCAGCTTGATTACGCGCAGAAAAAGGGCGCAAATTTACGCTTCGTGCCGATCGGGCTGGAGGCGTTCGTCTTTATCGTAAATGCGAATAATAAAGTATCTAATTTAACCGTGGATCAGGTGCGAGGAATTTATTCGGGGCAATATAGCGACTGGTCGCAGCTCGGCGGCGAGCGCATGCGAATAGATGCCGTGCAGCGAAACGCGGGCAGCGGCAGCCAGAGCGCGTTTTTAAAATTTATGGGCGAGACGCAGCCTAAGCGCAAGATCACGGGCTTTTTCGGCAGTGCAATCGGCTTTTCGTTTCGCTATTACGTCGAGGGGATCGTGCAAAACGGCGGCGTGAAGATGCTTAGCCTAAACGGCGCGTATCCGAATAAAGAAAATATCTCTAGCCGCAAATATCCGCTCGTAGCCGAAATTTACGCGGTTTACGATGAAAACAACAAAAACGAAAATATCCGCATCTTGATAGATTGGATCCTTTCGCCGCAGGGGCAAAGTATCATCGAAAATAGCGGCTACGTGCCGATTAAGGGCTAAGATCGCAGCTTAA
The DNA here is from genome assembly GCF_938031315.1 of uncultured Campylobacter sp. Taxonomy (GTDB): domain Bacteria; phylum Campylobacterota; class Campylobacteria; order Campylobacterales; family Campylobacteraceae; genus Campylobacter_B. Next base: position 7,654 of record NZ_CALHHT010000341.1, on the reverse strand, counting down.
ATTTATACGCCGTTTGCCAAAAATTCAGCCAAATTTCGTTAAAATCACAAAATTTCAAAAAACGGAAAACGAAGTGATAAAGATCATATTTTTAGACGTAGACGGTTGCCTTAGCGACGGCGGGCTGTACCATTCAAACGGCGGCGAAGAGATGAAGAAATTTAACGTAAAAGACGGATTCGGCATCCAGGAGTGGCAACGGCTGGGGCTAAAGGTCGCGATCATCACCGGCAAAAGCTCGCAAATCGTCGCAAACCGTGCGCGCGAGCTAAAGATCGATACGCTCTTTCAAGGCGAAAAAGACAAGCTCTCAAGGGCGGAGCAAATTTTAAAAAATTTTAACCTAAGCTTCGATGAGGCCGCCGCGATCGGCGATGATATAAACGACGCGAAGCTTTTAAGCGCAGTCGCGATCAGCTTCAAGCCCGCTGATGCGCTAAGCTCGCTAAAAGCGGACATCATGCTAAGCAAAAACGGCGGCTGCGGCGCGGTGCGCGAGATGATCGAAATACTCGTCGATAAAAACGGCATGCGCGAAGAGTGGAATAGCAAATGGCTGTAGTTTCGCAAGCGCGCGTGAGAATGCCTGCGAGGGGCGAAATTCCGCGCAGATCAAAAGGAGCCGAGCGATGGTGATAAAAATTTTCTACGTCGCGATTGCGATCTTTTGCGTCGCGATGGTGTTTTTAAGCGTGCAGACGCCGTATTTTAGCGATATGTTTAGGCAGGATCTAAGCATTGCGAATATGGAGATGAAAAAGATCGTCGATTATCAGATCGGCGAGCGCGTGGATGCTAAATTTACCGCGGACGGCGGCACTCGCTACAAGGATCGCGACGAGTTTGTAAATTTTAAAGCCGAGGAGATTGGCGCAGATCTAAATCACACTTTGGTTTCAAAGACCGCGACGCGCGCCGGCGAGCTGATAAAATTTAACGGCGACGCGCACTATGTAAATAGCAGAGGCTTTGATTACACGGCGCAGGAGATCATCTACGATACGAGCAGCAAGATCGTCCGCTCCGACGTGCCGTACGTGCTGCGCCAAGGCGGCGACCGCATCACGGGCGCAAGCATCAGCTACGATACTAAAACCAAACAAACAAACTCAAAAGGAATCCACGCATGGTATTTAATAAAAGATCAAAACTCCACAAACTAATACTTTCAGCCGCGCTAATTGCGGGCTTTGGCGCGACCACTCTTAGCGCCGCGCAGGAGCAGGTCGAGGTCACGGCGGATAATTTTTTCGCCGACGAGATCAAGCAGATCAGCGTGCTGACGGGCAACGTTCGCATCAAAAAGGGCGCTTATGATACGCTAAATTCCGATAAAGTGACGATTTACTTCGACGCCAAGCGCCAGCCTACCAAATACGTCGCGACGGGAAATGCAAATTTTAAAATTTTACTCAATCAAAAGCATTACGACGGCAAGGGCGGCGTGCTGACCTACGATCCGACTATCGAGGCTTACACGCTCGAAAACAACGCCTATCTGCACGAGGCCGAGACCAAAAAGGAGGTTTACGGCGATAAGATCATCGTAAATCGCCAAAAGGGCACCTACGAAGTAAAAAGCGGCGGCGGCGAGAAAAAGCCCGTGCGTCTGATCTTTCAGGTCGAAGATCAAAACAAATGATCTATCCTAGCAGCGCGCAGTTTATCACCTCCGCCGCAAATATCGCGGGTGCGCCCGAGTTTGCGATGAGCGAAGTGGCGTTTTTGGGGCGCTCCAACGTCGGCAAAAGCAGCCTGATAAACGCGCTTACCGGGCGCAAAAATCTAGCCAAATCAAGCTCGACGCCGGGCAAAACGCAGCTGATAAATTTTTTCGAAGTTAAATTTAAACAAAAGCTTGCCGCAGACTCGGACGGCTCGCAAAATGAAATGTCACCCGATCTAGCGAGCAAAGAGGCTTTAAGCTCGGCTGCAAATTGCGCGCAAGATCACGCGGAGGCTGCGGCGTCTGAGCGAAATTTGAAGCAGGATTTCGTTTTAAATTTAAAAAGTGCCTCGGCGGATTTTAGATCGGATCGCGAGACAGATCTTGCGGCAGGTTTTACGTCAAATTCCGCGCAAAGCTCTGAATTAAATTTTACAGGTAGATCCGCGCTAAGCTTAGCGGGCAACCCCGCTTTTTCGGATCTTGCGAGCTTGGGGGAAAATATCTCTTTGATCTTCGTGGATCTGCCGGGGTTTGGGTACGCTAAGGTTTCTAAAAAACTGCATTATATCTGGCAAAAAAATCTCGACGAGTTCATCAAAGAGCGCCTAAATATCAAGCTTTTCGTCCATCTCATCGACGCGAGGCAGTTTGATCTTGAAATAGATAAAAATTTGCAAAACTATCTCGCTAGTTTTCTGCGCGGCGATCAAAAGGTCGTGAGGCTCTACACCAAAGCCGACAAGCTCAACCAAAGCGAGCGCGCAAAGCTTTTGAGGCACGATCCGCAGGCGGTTTTGGTCTCGACGCTAAAAGGCAGCGGTCTGCAAAAAGCACGCGAAATCATCGTATGCGGGGCGTTTGGATTATGAAATTTCTAAATTTAAATACGTTAAATTTAGCGACGCAGAATTTCAAAATAATTAAATTTAGAGGATATAAAATGCGCCGCCAAGATCGCGCAAAGATTAGGGAAAATTTTAGATGATACGGCTAAAAAAGGCGCGTCTTTGCGACATTTCGCGTATGCAGGAGCTCGTAAAAGAGGAGGTTCAAAACGGCGTAATCTTGCCGCTTGAAAGCGATGAGATAGCTGCCAATATCCGCTCATACGTGCTGGCGTTCGGTTGCGATTCTAAGGCGGATAGGAGTTTTGATTGCAAGGAAAATTTGAGTTTCGATTCTAAAGAAAATTCCGACTTAAATTTAGCCAGGAATTCCGATTCAAATTTAGCGCGCAATTTGGATTTAAATTTAATCCAAAGCTCCGCAGAAAATTTTGCCGAAATTACTTCTGAAAATTCCGCCGAAGATGCCGCGGGCAATTTCGCGTCGCAACGAGATACGTCTCAAAATAGCGCGCCACGAAATAGCGCGCTGCAAGCCGTATCCGGGGCGAGCCGCGCGCAAGCAGACAAAGAGCAAATTTTACGGAGCGAATATTCACAAAGCGAGGGCGTTTTTCAGAATGACCTTTCGCGGCTTTGCGAATCACAGTCCGCAAAAGATGCGGAAATTTTGACGGGCTTTGCTTCGCTTAAAATTTTTAACGCCGATCTTGCCGAGGTGCGCTCGCTCATAGTCGCTCCGCAGTTTCGCAGGCGGGGCATTGCCAGAGCTATCGTAAACGAGCTGCTAGATGAAGCGAAATTTTACGGGCTAAAAAGCGTATTTACGCTCACCTATCAAAAGGAATTTTTCGAGCGGCTGGGGTTTACCGAAATCCCAAAGGATGAGCTGCCCGCGCAAAAAATTTGGGCCGATTGTATTAAATGCAAAAAGTTTCCGGTATGCAACGAAATCGCACTTATCTATACCTTATAGCGGACACGCTTTTTAGCGCGGGGGTTCTTTTTTACCTGCTTTTAAGTGCGGTGTATAGGGGGCTGCCGCCGCTGATCGGATTTTTTTTCACGGCGATGGTGGTGCAAAAATATGAAAACGACGTGAAATTTAAAAAGTTCGGCTTTAGCTGGTTTTTCTCTATTTTTTATCTATTTTGCGCCGAGCAGATCCACGGATTTAACCTATTTAGCGTGGCTATCGCGTATTGTATATTTTATTTCGTGGTCTATGAAAACTCATTTAAATATATTAAATTTAGAAATTTTTTGATCTGCTTTTACGTGATGATTAGCTATGTTTTGGTCTTTGTGGTGAGCAACGCGATCTCTGCGATCAAAAAGAGCGAGTATCTGCCTCTAAGCGGCGAGTATTTAAATTACATCGTGATTGAAATTTTGCTTGCTCTGCTCTTTTTTAAGGGGCGGCTGGTATGAGGCTAAAGTTTGTATTCGTATTTGTGATACTATTTTTTAGCATGCTTTTGGTTAGAATTTATTATCTTTCGATCAAATCAAACGAATTCTACGAGCAGGTCGCTAAAAACAACGTCATTTCTACCGAATACATCCCGCCGGTGCGCGGTCAAATTTTAGACGCCAAAGGCCGCCCGCTCGCGATAAACAATCTCGGCTTTTCGCTATCCATCGCACCGCATCTAAAAGACGCCGCACTGCAAAGCGAGCTAAATAATATCTCGCGCTACTTCAAAGATCTCAACGTCACCGCGATGAGTAAGAGCTACAAGGACGCGAATTCCGCTTATAATCAAGACTTTATCGAAGTCGTGCCGTTTTTGGATTACAACGCCACGATAGAGCATTTTGCGAGCTTGAGCCTGCACGAAAATATCAAAATTTCGCCCGCTTCGCAGCGCTTTTACCCTTACGGCGCGCTTGCTTCGCATATCATCGGCTACGTAGGCCGTGCCAATAAAAAAGATATCCAAAACAACCCCCTAAGTGCGCTTACCGGATACAACGGCAGAAGCGGCGTCGAGGGGTATTATAACGAGCTTTTGCAGGGCAGCAAGGGCGAGCGCAAGACGAAGGTTACGGCGCTAAATCAGGTCGTGGAGGAGATCTCGATGCAAGAGCCCAGCAGTAGCGAAATCTCCCTTACCATCGATCTTGAGCTGCAAAAATACCTCGAGGAAATTTTTAAAGACAAGGACGGCGTAGCGATAGTGATAGATCTGCGCGACGGCGCTATCATCGCGGCGGGCAGCTTCCCCGAGTACGATCTGAACACCTTCGTGGGCGGAATTTCGCAGACGCAGTGGGACGAGCTGATAAAAGATCCGCGCCACCCTTTTACGAATAAGCTCGTAAACGGCCTCTATCCGCCGGGCTCTGTAATTAAAATGGCCGTGGGGATGAGCTTTTTAAACAGCGGCAAGATCAACGAAAATTGGAGCGTGTTTTGCAGCGGCGCGATAGAGCTTGGAGGGCGTAAATTTCGCTGCTGGAAGAGCTGGGGTCACGGCCGCGTGAGCTTAGTAGAGGCGATTAAGGGTAGCTGCGATGTGTATTTTTACGAAGGCTCGCTGCTGGTGGGGATCGACTATATGTCCGCGTATCTGCAGCGTCTGGGGTTTGGTAGTAAAACAGGCGTCGATCTACCCAATGAGTTTGTAGGCACGATGCCTAATAAGGCCTGGAAAATGCAGAAATTTAAGCGCGCGTGGTATCAGGGCGAGACGGTCAATGCCTCGATCGGCCAGGGCGACGTGCTCGTCACCCCTATGCAGGTGGCGAAAAACACCGCGCAGATCGCCTCGGGCAAGGCTATCACGCCGCATTTTTTAAAAAGCATCGACGGCAAGCCGGTGGAATTTACCCCCACCGAGCTTTTCACGCCGAAAGAAAAGGCGCAGCTGCCGCTCGTGCGACGCGGGATGTATGAGGTCGGCAACAACCCCGACGGAGGCACTGCCTACAAGCTTATCCATACTGCAGTAGTGCCTCTAGCGGTCAAGACGGGCACCGCGCAGGTAGTAGGCATCTCGCAGACCACCAAAAAGCGAATGAAAGAGGCCGATATGGACTACTTCCACCGCTCGCACGCCTGGATGACGAGCTTCGGACCGTACGACAAGCCGCAATACGCCGTAACCGTGCTCGTAGAACACGGAGGCGGCGGCGGAAGCGCGGCAGGTCCCGTAATAATGCAAATCTACGAAAAGCTCGCCCAGATGGGCTACATCGACGCCAACGCAACGACCAGCGAACACAGCGCAAAGAAGACAAAGTAGGATGGGATTTTAGAATTTTAGAATTCTACTCGTGCTTTGCTTGCTTTAAATTTTAAAATTTAGCAAGCCTTTGCGGGCTTTAAATTTTGAAATTTACCCCGCTTCCGTGAGCCTGAAATTTTAAAATTTAGCGCAGTGTGGAGGCTTTGAAATTTAGATTTGTGCCCGTACTTCGCAGATTTTAAATTTTAAATGCACCATAAGAATAAGGCGGTAGAATACGCCAAAATATCTTTTTATAAAAATGGGGAAATTTATGAGGGATTATGATAAGGAGCCGATAATAGTAAAAAATGACTATTTGTTAAAAAGTAAATTAACAGTAGGAATTTTTTTCCTGATATTCGCATTAGTATTCGCCATTAGATCTATTTTTCCTATTGAAAGTTTCTTTAGTAGTAGTTTTAGAAAAGGCGAGCTAGCTCTTTGCATATTTATATTTTTCAAAACGATTTTTGGAGATTTTGCAATGCTAAAAGGTATGCTGGTAAATGACTTACAAATTAGAATTTTTGAGAAAATAATAGAATGCGATTATGTGGATTTTGCAGGGAATTTAAAGGTTCTAAAAATCCAGCTTACGGAGCATACAAAGATAACGTATTCATACTTTCCATGTTTTGGAGAAACTGCAAAACTTGATAGTAAAACTTTGATGGATAAAATTACGTATATAACAAATCTTGCAATGGCTATCATCATAAACTTTATATTTATAATTATCTTTCAATGCTTAAATTTCTTAGGGATAAAAAAATACTATATTTTTGATGATAACGGTACTATGATATCAGTAAAACAGAATAAATTACTTGTTGATAGATTCGGTAAAGTTCCTTTTAATAAGCGAACCTTGATGATATCTTTAACTAACTACAATTCAAAATTTTTTGATAAGGATAAAAAATAATTCTAATTTTAACGGTATCAAATTAGGTAGATAAGTAGAATGAAATTTTAGCTTACGATCGCAACGGGCAATATAGACAATGGCAGCGAAAGGCTTAAATTTTGATGATAAATTACGACAAAGTGTTTTTAAAAGTACCGAAATGAAACGCGATATAAAAGCCAAATTGATCTTAAAAGCTATAAATTAGGGGCTAGGGTGATAAAAGAGTTCATTAAAAAATGTTTTGAGCTAAAAGGGGTGAGGATTTTATTCTGGATCGCCTTGCTCTTTTTTACTATAGACTGCTTGGGCGTTATATTTGCCAGCATAGATGCGGTTTTTTTGGCGGAGTATAGCGGCCGCGATCTTGCGCATCCACTTTCTATCGTTTTAAAAGCTTTTGAACTAATGTGGCACGAAGAGGCGAGCGATAGCGAAAGCGATATTTTCGGCGCTATGGTATTGTATCTATTTTGCGCGACGGTAATTTTGCCTTTAATCACCTGCTGCTTCGTATTTTCTAAAATAAAAGCTTTTATTCTGCTGGATAAAATATCCGCCGCATCTGTATTTTTTATAAGTCTATTTTATACTTATTCGCTAGCTGTGATAATCCTAGCAAGAGCCGATTTGACCTGGTTAGGTCATCTGTTTGATCGCTCAAATTTTAATTTTAATATAATGATGATAAGCGTTTTATCGTCGCTAATAATCGCATCTGTAACGGTTTTTATTCTAAAAAGAAGAGATAAAATTTAATGCGGATAAGTTTATGAGATCATCTTTTTTCGGCTAAATTTTACGTAAATTAATACGTAAAATTTTATGAATAGAGCTTGAGATATGTAAATTTAAAAGGGGCAAATTTTGGAACGATCCTAAAATTTGCCCCTGCTTCAGATTCAAAATTTCAGGTTTTGAAGTTTGAAATTCCGATCATCGACTTCGATTTTTAAAATTCTAATCCTACCCGCCTTTTTAAATTTTATAATCTAAAATC
>NZ_CALHHT010000340.1 GCF_938031315.1 uncultured Campylobacter sp. | reverse complement strand
ATGATAGGCTGCGTGGGATTTGGCGTAGGCGCACACTTCATAGTGGGTTACATTATGGAGGCGGTCAATTCCATCACGCAAAACACCCAATATATCGCAAGCCTCGGTGCTACGTCGATTACTTCGCCTTTAGGAAGTATCGTTTCGACTCCGCTCATCGCGGTCATTTTATGCTCGACGATGTTCCTTCCGTTTATAATCCTCGCGGTTATGAAGGCAAATCGCAGCAAGCCTAGAGAAACCGATCCTTGGGCATGCGGCTTTAAATACAGCTCTCGTATGCAGATGACAGGCGGTCCTTTCACCGGCGATCTAAGAAAGATTATGGATTGGCTATTTAGAGGCCATAAACGCAGAATCGAGCAGAACGGCTACTTCGGACCGATCGAGTACCACAACCATCCGCAAGATATTTGGTGGGGTATGTTTTATCAGCCGGTCATTAACTGGAGTATGAAAATCGCTGATAAAATAGGAATTTTCCAAAGCGGCTATACAAACGTCTATACGCTTTATATTATGATCTATCTTTGCGCGATACTGGGCGTCGGATATTTCTTGATCTAGGGGGAGATGATGCAAACTATACAAACTATATTTTTGATGATATTTCAAGTCGCAGTTATCGTCCTAATCGCCCCGCTATTTGACGGAATGGCGAGAAAACTTCGCGCCAAACTTCAATCAAAACAAGGAAGCGATTTTTTCCAGACTTACCGCGATATTATTAAGCTTTTTAAGCGCGGCAGGACCGTTCCTGCGTGCAGCCACTGGGTATTTAGGTGGGCTCCGTTTTTCCTATTCGCTACTTCGGCGGCGATCTTGGCGGCCATTCCTATAACATACAGCAAAGATACCCTTTTCGGAGCATATTCTGATATCTTCGTTATCTTATATCTAGGTGCGCTTTTGCGCTTCGTATTCGGTGCGGCTTCGATAGATAGCGGTAACCCATTTGCCGCAACCGGCGGCGGACGCGAGCAGATGCTTGCCGTTTTTGTCGAACCTGTGATGATGATGTGCCTAATCGTAGTAATGATGGCTGCGGGAACTTCAAATTTAGTTGAGATTCAGGGGATGGTACGCAGCGGTCAGATCGGCTATCAAATTCCAAGCTTTGCTGTCGCTTCGATTGCGTTTTTATGGTGTATGTATGTCGAGACCGGCAGAAAGCCATTTGATCTTGCCGAAGCCGAGCAAGAGCTTCAGGAAGGCTTACTTGGCGAATATGCAGGTAGCGATCTTGGCTTAGTACAAGCGGCGCTTATTTTGAAGCAATTTGCGATGATCGGATTATTCCTAACGATATTTGAGCCGTGGAATTTTAGCAATCCATTTTTGGCGATCATAATCTTTGTGCTAAAAACCGGCGTATTTTACGTAGCAGCCGTTTTCATCGACAACTTTGGACCACGCTTCAGAATGACTTCGAGCATGCGCAAAATTTCATGCGGCGCTCTTGCCATCGCTTTTGCGGCATTAACGCTTTACGTAGTAGGATTTTAAGATGAATAGTATCGATATTTTAGCAATTTGTATGATCGTAACGTCACTTGCGGTATTCGGACTTAGAAATTTAAAGCTTTCGATCGGAATTTACGCGATTCAGACGCTACTTTTGGTAAGCATATTTTTTATGCTGTATTCTAACTTCAATGCGCCGCAGCTTAGAATTTGGGCGATAGTGGCGTTTTTTACGAAGGTTATTTTCGTGCCGGGAATTTTATTTTGGCTAGTTAAAAAGCTGGATGTGATCAGCGAGGATGAGCCGGTAGGCGGCTTTTTCGTAAGCCCCGTTATTGCGATGGGATTTTCGCTAGCGATTGCGATGACAATCAATCCAATCTTGCTTAAATTCTCTCTTATTCAAGAAAGAATCGTTCTAATAGCGGCGGTAACCGTATTTATGATGGGAATTTTCGGCTTCATGCTAAGAAATTCTTTCATCAAGCAAATTCTAGCCTACTGCCTCTTTGAAAACGGCATCCACCTAAGCCTTGCACTTATGGCTTACAACTCTCACGAGCTAGTCGAGCTTGGAATTTTAACCGACGCCATTTTTGCGGTCATCATAATGAGCATTTTGGCGGTTAGATTTTACAAAGCTTATGACGGACTTGATACGTCTAAAGCTTCGAATTTAAGGGGTTAATGATGAATAGTTTAGCTTTTATATTAATTTTTCCGTTGCTCGGAGCGCTGATATTATTCTTATGCCCTAAGAATTTCAAGCTCCTAAGCACGTTACACGTTTTGATTTCTGGGGTTACATCCGCAGGGCTACTCTGTAACGTAGGCAAGCTTATCAGCGGCAACTTTGAGGCTTTTTACGCATACGATAAATTCTTATTCCTAGATAGCCTAGGTTGCGTATTTTTAGTGCTAATCGCCGTAACGGGCTTTTTGGTAAATTTATACTCCACCACCTATATGAAGTGGGAGATACAGGGCGGTCATCTGGATCTTAGCGATCTTAGAAAATACTACGCGCTCTGCCACGTTTTCGTTTTTACGATGACGCTTAGCGTGATCTGTAACAACGTTGCGTTTATGTGGGCTGCGGTAGAGGCCACTACGTTAGCATCGGTATTTTTGGTCGCTATTCACAAAGATAAAAAATCCACCGAGAGCGGTTACAAATACATCGTCATCTGCTCGATCGGCTTAGCGTTTGCGCTTTATGCGACCGTTTTACTATATGCGGCTACATTCAAAATCACAGGCGACGGCGAAGCTTCGATGCTTTGGACGAGCATTATGGATCACGCCAAAGACTTGAACCACGATGCCATCAAGCTTATTTTTATCTTTGCATTGATCGGCTTTGGTACGAAAGCGGGCCTTGCTCCTACTCATACTTGGCTTCCGGACGTCCACGCAGAGGGACCGGCTCCGATTTCAGCCTTGCTTTCAGGCGTACTTTTAAAATGCGCTATGCTTGCGCTATTTAGATACTATGCCGTGACCGCTCAGGCGGTAGGATCAGGCTTTGTTTGCCAAGTGATGCTAATTTCAGGAACGATCACACTCTTCGTCGCAGGAATTTTCCTCGTCCGTCAGCACGACGTAAAGAGGATGTTTGCTTACCCCTCGGTCGTTCATATGGGCGTTATCGCGT
>NZ_CALHHT010000339.1 GCF_938031315.1 uncultured Campylobacter sp. | reverse complement strand
GGACATTAATGCAGACGATATTTATGCTTGAGGTTAGGATATTGGTGCGCGCAGGCAGGCTTGCAGCATAGGTCATAATCGTAGTAACGCCCAGCGAGAGCGTAAAAAACGCAAGTCCTAGCGCCGAAAGAACGCTATCTTTATTAAGCTTGGAAAAATCTGGCACTAGCAAGAATTTTGCGCTACGTCCGAATCCATCGAAACTCGCGGCGTAAATTAGCATCAAAACCAGCAAAATAAATAGCGCGGGCATCATCCAGACATTAAGCCGCTCGATGCCGCTTTTGACACCTTTAGATACGATGAAAAAGCAAAACGCCGACGCTATGGTAAAGCATATCGCCACGCTTAAAAAGTCGCTACCTAAAAGTGCGTTAAACGCTGCGCCGCTTTCATCTATACTTTTTGGCAGATAAAAAGCGCTTGAGACCACGTATTTTAGGATCCAACCCATTACGACGCTGTAAAAAGCATAGATCAAAAGCGCACTAATCATAAAAAATCCCGCGTATTTCCATGCGCCTTTGTATGAGGGTGCGAGCTTTTCAAATGCGCGCACTGGATCACTTTCGCTTAGCCTGCCTATGACGATCTCGGCTAAAAAAATCACGAAGCTAACCAAAAGCGTCAGCAAAAGATATAGCAAGATAAATGCGCTGCCGCCGTTGGTGCCTACTAAAGTGGGGAATTTCCACGCATTACCGAGCCCTACGGCGCTGCCTGCGACTGCGAGAATGAAGCCGATTTTGCTAAATTTATCGTTCATATTATGCCTTGTAGCGGAATTTGAAAGGGCAATATTAGCAAAATCTAGCTTAACTCGCCAAGCTAACCGAGTGTAATTTAGGCAAACCCGCTATAATGCCGCGAATTTTAAAGGAGATAAAATGAAATCGATAAAAGAAGTGATGCTCTCTCGCCACAGCTGCCGTAAATTTTGCAGCGACAAGCTAAATAGCGAGCTCGTGCGCGAGATACTTGATCTTGCGCGCTTAAGTCCCAGCTCATGCGGATTGGAACCGTGGAGGATGATGATAATCTCGGATCCTTGTGAGCTAAAAGAGCTTTCTGTAGCCTGCAACAGCCAGCCACAAGTAGCCGAGTGCTCGCACGCCGTGATTTTAATCACGCGTAACGATCTGCGCGTGGGCGAGGAGTATTTAGAACGCACCGTCCGCCGCCGCGCAAATACTCCACAAAAATATGAAGCTGCGATGAATTATTTCCGCGCAAAATTTGCGGACTTAGACGACGAAGCGCTGATGAACTACGCGACCAAGCAGCTTTATATCTTAGCGGCAAATATCGCTAATATCGCCGAGGGCTTTGACGTGCGCTCGTGTATAATGACCGGCTTTGACGCCGCGGCTTTGGAAAAATTCTGCGCTTTAGAGGCAAAATTTCGTCCTGCA
>NZ_CALHHT010000338.1 GCF_938031315.1 uncultured Campylobacter sp. | reverse complement strand
TTTTTGACGCCTACGGTCACTAAAGAGATCAACGCCCGCCACTACCGCCTAAGCCGCGCGGACGAGGCGAGCACAGTGCGAGTGCTGAAGCTGACGGCTCTTGAAATTTTAAAATTTTTAGCGATCTTATTCATCTGCTCGGTGCTTCTGTTCGTGCCGGTGATAAATTTATTCATCATCAACGTGCCGTTTTTTTATATCTATTACAAGCTGATTTTGATCGACGTCGCCTCAAATACGCTAAGCGCCAAAAGCTTCGAGCGCTGCTACAAAAGGGGCGGCGGGTATAAATTTAGCCTAAGCGCGTTCGTCTTTTATCTACTGTGCTTGGTGCCGTTAGTGGGGCTGTTTTTCCAGCTATTTTTCATTATCTTTTTAAGCCATGTTTTGCTGATCGACGAGCGAGAATTGATCAAAAATCGCTAAAAATTAACTAAAATCAATGAAAAATTTTAAAATTTTCATAAAATAAGGCAATTTTTTTGAAAGGATTTTTATGAAATCAGGCAATATTTACATTTGCAATATCTGCTCGCTAAAAAGCAGCGAGGATGAGAACGCGGTATTTATCAAAGCGCACAAAAACGGCGAGGATGTGGACATCTGCACGTCCTGTATGCCTAGCGTCATCCACGGCTCGGGCATGGTCGTAAAGAGCAACTCCGAGATACAAAGCGAGCTTTCAGAAGAGCTTCAGGCCGCTGCAAACTAGCCGCGAGTGCACGTGCTGCGGCGCGTTTTGATCTTCTTATTAATCTGCGCGCCGCAAAATTCTAAAACTCCACGCAAAATTCCAGTAAATTTTAAAATTCCCGTAGCTCTAAATTTAAAGCTGAAATGTCACAGTGCAAAGCGGCTAAATTTAAAAGCGCTCGTTTCAAAGCGGCGAGCGCAAATTCCGATTTAAAGATTAAATTTAAACATTGCGAGTCGCAAAAATAGCCGCCCGGGCGAGTTAAAATTTTAAATTTAAGCAGCCCCGCTTAAAACCCGTGCAGCCGCTTGATCTCCGCGCTGATCGGCTTTTTCTGCCCGTCTTTAGTGACGTTTACGTATGTCGCAATCGCGCTGGTTACGTGCAGGCTCTCGCGAAATCCCTCGCCGCTCAGCCGCAGCGCGATCACTTCGATCTGCACGCGGATCGAAGTGTTGCCCACGCCTAGGACCTTTGCGTAGCAGCTCACCACGTCGCCGACGAATACGGGCCGCTTAAAAATCACTTCTTCCATCGAGATCGTCACCACCTGCTCGGGCGCTATCTCTTGCGCTGCGATCGCGCCCGCAAGGTCGATCTGGCTGAGTATCCAGCCGCCGAAAATATTGCCCGAGCTATTCGTGTCCTTCGGCAGCGTCACGATCTTGGTGCGCGGTTCGCCGAAATCGCTTAAATCCTGCATTTTCACTCCTAAATTTTAAAATTTCGCCCATTTTAACCGCGTAAATTTAACACTTTTTCGATACAATCGGCAAAAATCTACGCCGAAATTTTAAGCGGGCGGGATAAAATTCTGCTCGCTTGCAAACGATAAAAACGGCAAAAAGGATACGCGATGAACGATTTTGCAAAACTTAGCGAGATGGCCGCCGCCGCTAAGGCGCAGCTAAACGCCCTCTA
>NZ_CALHHT010000337.1 GCF_938031315.1 uncultured Campylobacter sp. | reverse complement strand
TTCATTTTTTTTACCATATTCAACAAAACCGTACCTTTTTAATAAGGCTATTAACGGGGTTTGTTTTGCAAAAGAGGTAACATAAACATCGTAAATATTTTTTGATACCGCAAAATCGAAGACTCTCTTTATGAGACGTTCGCCCAGTTTAGTTCCATGAGCTTCTATCTTCATAGTTCCTATTTTTAGCCATGGATGGCCAGTATCAAGCTTAGGATCTATATTTGTGTTATCTACTGGATTTTCTACCTTTAAGTATAAAAAAGCCACTATCCGATTATCGTCAAATAGAACATAAGCCTTTTCACCAGATAAAGCCTTTCTCTCAATCCATGCGTCAAATCCATCGTAATCGCTCCTTAATGAATCAAAAAAAGGATTTGATATGTCAATATCCTTTATATATTTTTCTTCAATATTTGACATTTTAGACTCCCGATATTTTTATACAATTATATCAAAAAATATCCGACTCCGTTCTCTAAAATTTCTGAAGATATAAATCATAAATATTTATTGACGGTATGCGAAAGTCAAAGCTGTAAATTAGATATTTGCACTGCAAATTCTTGCCCTTTTACGGCGGTAAGCAGCGCGCTCAAAGCCGCACGGGAGTCTTTCACTCCGTGCGCGCCCAAAGATGAACCCAGTAGCACGCAACCCTCGGTATTGCTTCCGGTATTGCCAGCGTGGATCAGAATGCAGCGGCTTTTTGGTACTATTTTATTCCAAAGCAGAGGCAATCTTGCTCTAAATTTAGGGCTATCGTGCCAGGCTATTTGATACTGTCCTTGCGGTATGCGTCTATCCATGCCGCTTTGTGTAGTATCGGGGCCCGCAGGCTCGCAGGTATAGCCTTTTAGCACCTCTCTTTCACCGTTGCGCAATATGAAGCGCCCGAGCGTCATATCATCAATTTCTTTAAATCTCACGATTTCTAAAATCATCTTTGCTCCTTTATCCTTCAAATTCTATCTCAATGGTATACCCTGAGGCGTCAAAAGTATGCGAAACCGATTTTACGCTAAATTTAACATCCTCAAGCCCCGGCGCACCTTTAAATTTAACCTGCGCGCCCGCGACGATATTGGCTCCCATACACGAGCACCGTCCGTTGATGCCGCCTTTTTTGAGCTCGTTCAATTTACTTTGCGCCAGCTTGTAAGCCTCGGCGTCGCTTTTCGGCTCCGGGATCTGCATCTTATAGGTCTGTTTGCCTTTGCCTACTTTGATCTGCTTACGCTTGCCGCTCTCCACATCTTGCCATTCACACATGACCGAACCATAAGCATTGCGATTCGCCTCGGTGATATTTAGAGACTCGAGTTCGCTTAAGTTTAGCTCTATTTGTGGCAG
>NZ_CALHHT010000336.1 GCF_938031315.1 uncultured Campylobacter sp. | reverse complement strand
TCGGCGAAGACGAGACGGGCGATGTGGGCAAATTTATCAGCTCTAGGCTTGATGCGCTGCAAAGCGGCGTGTCACTAGAGTGCGATAAAATTTACGCAAGGCTTTCTTTTAATGCGAGACTTTTAGAATTTTAGCTTATTAATGAGCGTGGAGGAAAAAAATTTGATCAAAGAAATACAGCAAGCAACGATAACTAAAGATGATTTTTTGGGTATAAACTTGGACGAAATACTCAAAGATACGAAATATTTTGACGATTACAGTTTTAAATTCGCGGACTTGTGCGAGGAAAATTTTAGAAACAGAAATTTAAAAGCTAGCAAAGTGTTTTATTTATTAAGAAATGCTTGCTCTATGGCTTTAAAACCTGGAAGCCTAAACGAGCCGTACGAAGCGGGATGCATCTGGAGCAATGGCAGATCGGCGATATTGGAGGATTTTACCGAGCGGGATTTAGAATTTTTCGAAAGTATTTTGGATGAAATAACCGATTGCAGATTAAAATCAAGGATCGCCGATATTTTATGGATTTTAAAAAGTCCTAAAAATATTAAATTTTTAGAGATCGCCGTAAATGAATACTCGAAAATATCTCTAGAGCCAAAGTCGCTAAACCAATTTAATATAGATGCGTTTGAAAGGGCTATAAGGCTATCGCGATTATCTAAAATCACAAAAAATCAATACGCCGAAATACTAAATAAAATTTTAGAATGCTTTAATAAGGCGAAATCGACCGATCAATACTACTGCTTAAGGATGTCGCATTTATTGGATATCGCGGAGTTGAACAAAAAACTGCAACTAAGCGTAGCTGAAAAATTAGAAAATTTTGCCGATACCTTTGCAAAAGAGAATAAATTTATGGCAGCAATCGACTATTATCAAGAGTCGCAAAAATGGTATAAGAAGCTCAAAAATAGCCGTAAAATAGCCGAAATCGCACTTAAAATAGCTAATATCTTAATAGAAAAAGCAAAAGAAAGCGGTGCTATATCGTCAAAAATAGACCTAGAGCAAGCACTAAAAAAACTCAGAAGCATTCCTGCAAAAGATAGAAATGAGCTCGAAATCGATCAAAAAATAGACGAGATACGCAAGCTGATAGGGCAAAATAACCAAGATATTATAAGCGAAATGAGTTTGATTGCTACTGATAAGATCGATATTTCACGCTACAAAAACGATGCAAAGCTAGCAGTAAAAGGCAAGCAACTATCTGAAGCGGTATTATGCCTAGCTAATATCACAGCAAATCCACTATATGAAGATATCAAAAAGTCATCCGAGAATCTTTTAAAAAAGTCTCTTTTTTCAAATCTTATTACTCAAATTTACGTAGATGCCGATGGAAGAAAATTGTCGCAAATAACTACAAAAGATGACCGATTAAAACATGAAATGTACCATCAATACTATATACATGTCGAGTTGGCGATAGACAGCAGTATATTGCCAGCATTTTGGCAAATTTTAAAGGAGCATAGAGTGTCTATGCGTTTCATTTATGATGTTTGCAGAAACTCTAGCGTAGTTCCGGTTGATAGGGTAGATATCTGGGCGCAAGGCTTATATTACGGCTTTGATAGAGACTTTTTGGTTTCAAGTCATTTGTTGATACCTCAAATAGAGCATTTGGCGAGAATTTTACTGCAACAAGAAAAAATCCCTACGACTACTATCGATGAATACGGCATAGAATCGGAAAAAAGCATAAACTCGCTTTTGCAAGAACCAAAAATATATGAATTGCTCGGGAGAGATTTGACGGAAGAGCTAAAATTTTTACTAACGGAGCCGATGGGGCTAAACTATAGAAATAAAATATGTCACGGACTGGTCAGCGAATCTCCAAACAGTGCCGATATTT
>NZ_CALHHT010000335.1 GCF_938031315.1 uncultured Campylobacter sp. | reverse complement strand
GCAAATTGCTCTTATCGCGCCCCACTGTGAGTTTGAAATTTTATTGAATTTGTTTTTATGATCTCCTATAAATTTAGCCACCTCTTCGGCTATTTCAAGAGCTTGGTCTTTTGCGATCTGCTTTTGTTTTAAAAATTTAGCCAAATCACTTTGTATCGGTATTTTTCCGGTCGAGCACTCAGTCTCCGCTTCTTTTTGGAATTCTATCGGATTATCCTTCGCATCACCACTATTTAAAAACTATGGGTTTATCAGCACTTCGCCAAAGCCTTCGCTCAGATACGCTCCGACGCCGTTTTTTAGCGCGGCTATCTGCTCGGCACTTAAATTTTTCAAAGCGATTACGCTACCTTTATTTATGCAGGCTCGCTCGTAGTCTTTTGTGGCACGAGCTCCGTTATAAGGGGTGAAATTTGAAATTCTAATCTGCGTCTTTTCGTAATCGACATTATTTGCATCTAAATTTGGCAAAATATACTTTACGTCGTAGCTTGGATTGCCGTTTTCGTCGGTAGGCGCAAGGCGGGATTTAGCATAAACGAAAGTATAATTTTCGGGCGGCGTAAAGGTTTGAATTTTATCCGTATTTTCACCGATAAATTTAATCTCTACCGCTCCATACTCCGCGCTCTTCGATTTACCGAGTCTAGTTGAATGCTCCAATATTCCTTTTACGCGGTTTATGTCGTCTTCGCTCACGCTAGGCTCAAATTTAACGCTAAACCGCCATTTCATTCCAGCTCTAAACGCCTCATAGCCGTACATTTGGCTATCCTTAGAGCGTCTTTTCTCTTTATCGTAGGCGCTTTTTTGAGAAAAATCTAGATCCAGACCAAGCTGCTCGTTGTCGTCGTTTATGTAGCCGCTCCGCATCTGCTTTAGCTGGGTAAATTTTTCAAATTCTTCATGGCTTAGTAAGTGATGATTGTAAATTTTGCTGCTATCAAGCTTTTCATGAAAATAGGAAAGCGGAATTTTAAAAAATTCTTTACCCTCTTTGATCGGCGAAGCGTCGCAAAATCTCACAGCGCCGCTATGAAAAATTTTAAAAGGATCGTTAAAGCTGCCGTATCTGCTAGCCGCCATACCTAAAAATGCACTTCCCGGGATAAAATCAAGCGAGCTCATCTTGCCCTACGTATTGGAGCTTGCCTGCAAAACAACGGGACTTTTAAAAGTTATCTCAAATCTAAGCTCTCTCATCATAGCTCCTTAACTTTAAATTCGCATCTACCAAGGCCTCGGTTGCGGTTTAGCCCCATCCGCTTTACAGATTTAAGCGCACGCTTCAAATTTGAGGCGATTTCGCCGCTTACATTTTGGATCTCGCCTTTTAAACTTATAGGCAAAACGACTTCTATATCTCTTAGCGAATTATCTACCGCGATGCCGTTGTCGTCGATTTTGGTAGCCGAAATGATTTCAAAAAGATTGCGCTGCAAGTTATTTGACGTAATTTCGGCAGCGATTTTTTCATCTACCCTCGCGCTGCTAAAATAGCATTGCGCCTGCGTCGTATCGTCGTTATCTTTTTGCTCATTGCCATTATTTTGCTTATTTTTGCTGCCCCTGGAGCCGAAGCATTTATCTATATCGCCCTGGTCCCAAAACAGCTCCGCCGCCTCTCGAACAAGTCCTTTTATAATTTTGCCCGGCACATATGGAAGGCCTGCGGAGTCTTTTACCACGTAGCTATCAAGCGCTGCTCCGCCGCTAAGGCCGCTACTAACATGCCAATAGTCGAAAAATTTAAGCTCGTAATTTATTGTCATCTTTTAATCCTCTGCGCCCGAAGTAACGGACAGAAATTGCAATATATCGTAGATCGGAGTTTTTTGCTCCCCGTCTTTTTCTAAAATTAAATTTTCGCATTTAACCCACCGTAAAGACTGCTCAGCGCCTTATCAAATTCTCCCTTGTTTTCTAACATCTCGTTTATCCGATCTAGCATACTTTTAGCTAGCTTGCCGTTTATGCCAAGCTCCTTTATCCACTCTCGTAGTTTGCCTTTCGGGCTGTTTTCGCCGCGATAAATTTTGGCTAAATTTATAAAATTTTCTACCTTTGGCTCATTTTTTGACTTGGTCGTATCTCCCAAATAATAAGGTCCAAAATCGCATTTGATTTCTCGCATTTTTTCGCCTTCGGTCATGCATCCCTCTTTTTCGCCTCCGATCGTAAGCTCGTCTTTTATAAATTTATCCCAGCTTTGGAAATTTGAGCTTTGGACATTATGGAACATTAAGCAGCTTGGCGCTATGTCTTTTTCAGCATCGTTTACGTAGCGATCTTTGCTATGCTTTTTTGCCGCACTGCAAAGCTCCTCGGCTAGACTAACCGCATAGTGAAACGGGAATTTTTCGTTGCAGTAGGCGATGCCAGCGCACATCGTTAGCTTTTGTTCTATTGCAGGCTTTTTCTTGTCCGTTTCGTTTTCAAATTCTTCGATAAAATTTTTAGTAAATTCTAATGCTATGTCCGCATCGCAAACCGCCGTCATATCGTCGCCGCTTAAAATTAGCGCTTTTATCTTTAGATCATCTTTTCCAAGAGCGATTTTTGTTTTTACTTTG
>NZ_CALHHT010000334.1 GCF_938031315.1 uncultured Campylobacter sp. | reverse complement strand
TGCGCACGCCTAAAATCTGCGGCGCGGGTATTAGACGCTGTGAAAATTTCGCCAACTTCTCCTCGCTTGACGCCCGCAGCTGCCCTAGCATCTTTTCTCGTAAATCCATGGCTTTCCTTTAAATTTTGATTTAAAATTTTTACCCACCAAACGCAAGCCGATCTCGGCGCGCCGAAATTTAGCCGCACAGGCTATCTATGATTAAACAGATCGCGCCGCGCCGCACAAAAACTAATCGCCCGATAGATCGCGCTACTTTAAATCGTCCGCAGCACTCGCTCAAAACCTTTTATTTGAAAAATACGCCCTGCCAAATCGCGCCGTATGCCGCCGGGCGAAGCAAGCCGTATCGCCAAAGCCGCTTAAATGAAGCTAGGCGCGTCGTTTGAAAACAAAATCAGATCTCCGCTATGCGTATTTTCGCTCAAAACCCGCTGCAAATCGCGCTTGTCTTTCAAAACGATAGTCTTTGCGGGGTCGATCTTGCTTTGCAGCACCTCGGAATTTAGCTCGCCCGTGATGATCGCGAGATCAAAAATTTCATCGATCTTGGCAGCTAGCGTCTCGTTGTCCTCGCGCGTGCTCTCGACGATGCCCGGCGTGATGATGACCTTGCGCCCGCCATAGCTTCGCATCAGCTCGTAGCTTTGCAGCATGCCGCTTAGATTGCCGTTGAAGCTATCGTC
This sequence comes from uncultured Campylobacter sp., assembly GCF_938031315.1. Taxonomy (GTDB): domain Bacteria; phylum Campylobacterota; class Campylobacteria; order Campylobacterales; family Campylobacteraceae; genus Campylobacter_B. The sequence goes on along the minus strand of NZ_CALHHT010000334.1, from coordinate 1,886 downwards.
GATGATGATTTTGCCGCCCGCATCGAGCCGCGCGAGGCGGTGCTCGACGGCGCTGACGTGCGCGACGCGGCTTTTGATCTTATCAGCGCTAAGCCCTAAAAATCGCGCGATCTTTATGCACGCGGCGAGATTTGCAGCGTTAAATTTACCCAAAATCGGCGCGAAAAACTCCTCGCGCTTGCATAGTTCTCTCCGCCCGTTTAAAATTTTACGCTCACTCAAAGCTTCTTGCGAGCCCTGCTCTTTGTCGCTGCAAATTTTATCGTCGCTAGCGGTACGGGCGGCTTGTTCGTAGAATTCTCGCTCGCTTTGTTCGGCGCAGGATACGGAATTTGCATCGTCAAAATCGGCGCCGTAATTTTTAGAATTTTTGTATTTTTCCGCGCATGCCGCGCTATTTGCATCTAGGCTCAAATCGCCCTGCCCTTCGCCACCTGCGGCGGATGTGTCTGCACGCAGCGTAGAATTCTCGCCGCTAGCACCGCTTTCATCATCGCTCAAGCTAAGGCTAAATTTTATTCCGTCCAGATTCGCGCCGTGAATTTCCAGCCCCTCGTCATAGATCGTGACGCGCTCATCCGCGCTTTTTTGCGTGCAGCTGTGTAAAAACGCATGCTTTAGCCGCACGCTTGTGAGCGCTTCAAGCTTGGTCTTGCGGATGTTTTCGATGCTTTTGAAATACTCGATGTGTTGCGCGCCGATCTCGCCCACGACGACGATCTGCGGCGCCAAAAACTCGGTGATCTCGGCGATGTCGCCGCTTAGCCTGGCGCCTGCCTCGGCGATGTAGATCTGCGTATCTGCGGGTAGCGCCTCGTTTACGTCGCGCACGAGCCCTGCTAGCGTGTTTACCGAGCGCGGCGTCTTATAGCAGCGAAAGTCGTTTTTTAAAATTTGATACAAGAAGTTTTTAATGCTCGTCTTGCCGTAGCTCGCAGTGATCTGAATGATCGTAAGGGATGGCATCGAGACCAGTTTTTTGCGTGCATCGGCCTTAAATTTCGCAGCCTGCGCCCGCTCGTAAGTAAAGCTCGCCGCAAGGCCCGCGCCAAGCGGTAAAAAGATCGGCAAAATCGGCCCCCCCGCGGCATAAAACGCGGCGTTAAAGCTAAACACACAAACCGCCAAAATCGCAAAAAATCGCTTTACGCGCGGCGTAAAGACGAGCTTTTTATCTAGCCCTCTTTGCCAAAGCCACAGCGCTAGCGCATAGGCCGCGATGATTAGAATTTTGGCGACTTGCAGGGCGCACAGGGACGCGGCGCCGAATTTAGCCGCGCAGAGGCTCGCCGCGATCTCGCAGCCAAGATACGCCGCCAGCGGCAAAATCAAAAAATAGAGGTGCCACGCGGGCTTGGTGAAGTGAAAGATGATGCGCGCGGGCTTATACGAAAACCACTGCAGGCAGGTGATCAGATAAAAGCCGAGCATCAGGACGAATGCCGCGTGCACGATCAAAAATATTATATTCATCTTTTAAAATTCCTTTTTATAAATTTGCGCGCCCGCTTTGCGAGCCTGTGCGGGCAAAAACGCGGCGAGCTCGGACTAACCTGCATTTGGCTTCATTTGCAACTTTTATGAATTCTCGCTTTGCAAATTCTATTTTTGCAAACTTGCGCGCTCGTAAATTCACGCTCTCGCAAAAGCTACACGAGCCGCGCTAGATAAATTTACGCTGCCGCGCTGCGTCTGCCTTTTCGATACTGCGCCGTATCTATCTTTCGCGACATGAAATTTTCGCACGCTGCGTATCTTGCGACATCGAGCCCTATCTCGCGCGATGTTTGTATTATTTGCGGCATATAGGCCTTGTATCGCGGCAAATACATGACGCGGCTATGCGACCAAATAATCGTCCGCTTCGCGGTGCACGCAGCGATTTC
>NZ_CALHHT010000333.1 GCF_938031315.1 uncultured Campylobacter sp. | reverse complement strand
ATCGACGGCACGTATAAAAAAGACGGCAAAAAAATCGTACGAACCGCCAACGACGGCGAGCAAAGCACATATAGCTGCGAGAATGCGGACTGCACGTTTTTGTGGAGCGACGGCGGATACCATCTCTTTAACGCTCAAATCTTGAACGAAGTGCCAAAGGGCAGCTACTCATTCACCGCCGTTGGCTCCATGTCCGTCTATAACGCCTCGGGCGGCACAGATATCGTGGGCGGCGGCGTGAGCGGGTACTATGACTTCGACGGCAAAGGCCGCTTCAAGGACGGCAGTTGGGCCTACTCCTCCGCCGCCATGAGCACTGTGGGCGGCGGCGGAACAAGATCTAGCAGTAGCGCGGGCTCATATACGCTGGATAGCGGTGAACTCACGCTCAGATACGACGACGGACGGACGCAGCGACATAGCTTTTTTTATATCCCGCCTACTAGCGAAGGCAAGGCAGGCGGAGCGGTCATCGACGGCGTGATACATTTTTTGGACGAATAGCAACCCATCGGCGTAAAACCAGGGCAAATTTGAGAACAAAAAGCCGAAGGCAAAACCGCCGCAGACGGCTTAAAAATTTACGAAAGGAAAAATATGGCTAAATTTAAATTTTTTGCAATCCTCGCGGCGCTTTGCCTCGGGTCAAATTTAAGCGCTAGCGAGCTAGAGGGCAGATGGAGTATCGTCTCGGTTACGGCGCAGGGGCAAACGTTTAAAACGGCCGGACAAAAGTGCCTCGAAAACTCTTTTATCGAGGCTAGCGGCGATAATGCGCGCCTAAGCTTAAGTAGCGCGGGCGGCAGCTCATGCGAAAAAGCCGAACAAAACTTCGCTCTAAAAAGTCTAGGCGGTGGTAGATACTCGCTTGGCGGCGCAGAGCTACGGCTAAATAACGGCTCGCTCGAGTACAAACAAGGCACGGGCGGCGACGAGATCGTATTTACCTTTAAAAAAGACGAGGTAAATTTAGCCAGCATCGTAAACGGCGCCGTAAATCAAGCCGGCATCGGCGGGTCAAATTTAAGCGAGATCGAGGGCAGATGGGAGCTAGTCTCGCTGAAGGCGCAGGGGCAGAGCTTTAAAGTCGCGGGACAAAAGTGCTTCGGCGACTCGTTTTTTGAGATCGGCGGCGATGAAGCAACGGTAGGCATCGTGGGCGTAAATCCGGACGGTTCGT
>NZ_CALHHT010000332.1 GCF_938031315.1 uncultured Campylobacter sp. | reverse complement strand
TTAAAATTTATCCGCGCTCGCAGAGCGAAATTTCAAACTCGCAAGCTCAAGAAGCGCAGGCTTTAGATTTAAAAGACGCTGTGAGCAAAAACCGCGAGAGCAAAAATTTTAAAATTCCCGCAGTTTTTGACATCGCGTTTCTTACGATGAGTCCTGCGCTAAAAAGCACGGAGGATTTTGAGGCGTTTTTAGCTTTGGGCGAGCGAAAAATTTATCTAAACTGGGCGAGCGAGCGCAATTCGTCTATGCTGGCGCCGCTGTTTGAGCGCTTCGGCATAGGAGCTAAAAGACTTGCTACCGCCGCCGAAAAGTTTGAGGCGCTGCTCGGGGCGCGCGACATCAAATTTAAAAGCGAAATTTTAACCGAGAGGCGCGAGCAAAAACGCAGCCTGCAAGAAGCGGTGCAAAACGCCGCGTGGCACCTACATATGGACGGCGCGGAGGCTAGCGAGCGCGAGATCGAGGAGATTTTGAAAAAGCGGGCTAAAGGCGGGATGATAAGCGATGAGATCGAAGCGAGCTTTAAGTTGTTTTATATTTAGCCTGGCGCCCGTTTTGGGGCTTTGCGGCAATCTTTTCTCGCCGCTTGAGATGCCTAAATACGACCCGCAAAAGGCGCGGCTGGGCGCAAAAATTTTTACTGACGTAAGATTTAGCCGCAAAGGCCGCTCCTGCGAAAGCTGCCACAACTTCTATCTAAACGACTCGGGCGCTTCGGTGCGCGACGGGCGGGTGCCTACGCTCATCAATTCCTATTATTTCGATCGGTATCTGGGCGATTATAATTTCGAGGGTTTTGAGGCGCGGATCGCGGCGTCGGTTTTTGGCGAGAACGAACTGGATGCGAGTGAAGATAGAATTTTAGAGCTTATTAGGAAGAATTTAGCCTACAAGCAGGCTTTTGAAAGTGCTTACGGTGAGGCGAATACGGCGAACTTCATTGATGCGCTGAAGGAATTTTTAAAATCCAAAACGGCGATAAATTCCAAATTTGACCGATTTTTGCGCGGCGAGGTTAAGCTAAATGATACCGAATATAACGGATATGTGCTTTTTGTGCGGCTATGCTCGGCATGTCACAACGGCGTTAGCCTAGGCACCGGCAGCTTTACTAAAATTCGCCCAAGCGCGGAAGAGGAGGATGCGCCTAAGCATAGGCTCACTTCCGATGGATTTGAGCTGCGCCGCGTGCCTAGCTTGCGCAATATCACGCAAACCGCGCCTTACGTAAACGGGCAGACGGATTTGCGTCTTGCGGTGCGGCAGATCGCAAAGGATCTGCTAAAATACGATCTTAGCGATGGGGAGCTTGATGCTTTGATGAGCTTTTTAGCTACACTTAAGGGCGAGATGACGGAGGCGCAGGATGAAAGATAAGATAATGTGGGCTTTGATGGTGGGGATTATGATATTAGGCATAATCATCGCCGGGAATTATTTCTCGTCGCTAAGAGATGTAGCGAGATTTAGCACGATTTCGCGCGAGCTAGCTTTGATCGATAACGCCGATAACCGCTTAAATATATTATTTGATGCAAAGATCGCAAGAAGGGACTTTTCGATTGCAAATGCCGATATGCGCGGCATCTATCAGGTGCTGCAAGCTCTGCAAAAAGACAAAATCATCGATAAAATCGGACTTAGCAGCGATGTGCGCGCGATCGGAAGCGCTTTTAGCGATAAAATTTCACTTTTGGACGAGCTTGGGGCTTTAAATTCGCAGAATTTAATCCTTTTTCAAAGTCTGCAGCAAAAATTTTTATCCAGTGGCGCAAATGCGCAAAGAGCAAATCTCTACTCTCAAATTTTAGGGCTTAACTATAAAAATCGCTCCGAGATCTCTGCTTTAAAAAGTGCGCTAGAAAGCGCAGATGCGTCAAGCCCCGACGAAGCTGCGTTTATAGGAATCGCACGGCAAATTTTAAGGAATTTCGAGCGGCAAAATATCATTGTAAGCGATAATCTCTCGTTGCTCAACGAGCGCTTCGCAAGCCTGCGCGAGCGATTTTCTTACGCTAGCGAGGAATTTTACGGCTCGTTTATGCAAATGACGATGCTTTACACGGCGGTGTTTTTGTCGTTTTTACTGCTTACTTACATCATAAATTCCGATGCTTTGCGTAGTAAACGCGCCCTCGCGCCCTATCACGCACTATGCGAACAAGCAGGCGAAGCGATAGTTTTAGCAGATCAAAACTTTAAAATTTTATACGCTAATAAAAGCGTGCTTAACTTAAGCGGCTACGAACAAAGCGAGCTGGAAGGAAGCGATCTTGGAGTTTTGATGCCCAAAGATAAAGGGATCGAACTTCCTGCGATGGTAAATAAAAGCGCCAAAGATACGCGCCTGCTTCGTAAAAACGGCGAACTAGCCGATGTGAGCCTAAGACTAGCAAATATCGCCACCGCATCCAAGCCGCCGCTATATGCGCTTTACGCTCATGATATCGGCGAGCGCGAGATTATGAAACTAGCTCTTGCGAGCGCAAAGGAGAGCTTAAACAATCAAGTCTATATCGATCATCTTACGGGCCAGGGCAACGAAGCAGCGCTATACGAGCTAATAAACGCCGAAAAAACGGGCGTAGCGATCTACATCACTATCGTAAATTTTGCAAATTTACGGCTTTTTTACAAGGCGGAGACGACGAATGAAATTCTTCGCTCATTTGCGCGTACGCTTGCGATGTGTATCGAATCGCACGGGATCAAAGCCAGTATCTTTCGCATCCAATCGGATGAGTTTTGCCTATTTTACGAGGGACTAAATGTCGCGCGCGACGTGGAGATCATAAATAAATACTTCACCGACAAGGTTTTTAATCTCCATACGACCGAGGGCTTTGCCTCCGCGCCTTTAAATATCACGATGGGCGTGAGCGAGCGTGCAGATGTAGCGGGCGGCGCAAATAGGGTCTTTCAGGCGGTTATGGCGATGTATGAGGCGCAGAGCAAAAACGAGCACGTGGGCTTTTATTCGCGCCCAAATGCGATTGAGGAAAAATATCTTCAAAACCAGATTATGATCAACACGATTCAAAATGCGATCAAGAAAAATCAAGTCTTTGTGCTTGTTCAGCCCATATTTGATATCACCCACCGCGATCCTAGTGGTAACACCTACGGCACCGAGGGCGGTGATTATGTCCCGTTAGTATATGAAATTCTAATCCGCCTAATCGATCGTTCGGGCAAGACGCGCTGCCCGGGTGAGTTTATCGATATCGCAAAGCAAACCTCGCTCTACATCCCGCTAACTCAGGTCGTAATAAACGAAGCCTTTCGCTTGCTAGACCGCTTCGCAGGGACTTGCTTTAGCATAAATCTTTCATATTTTGACATCGCAAACGAAGGTATCAAGGAGCTTTTAGAGCGCAAGCTCGCATTCAGCCCAAATGCTTCAAATCTATTCATTGAAATTTTAGAAAGCGAGGAATTTGACGATTACGAAAGCCTACGCAGCTTCATCGCCGTAGCCAAAAACTATGGCTGCAAGGTCGCGATAGACGATTTTGGCAGCGGATACTCCAACTACTATAGAATTTTAACGCTCGATGTGGATTACATAAAGATCGACGGAGCGCTCATCAAAAACATCGCAAACGACAAAAACTCGCGCGCCATCGTCGAAACGATCGCGGGCTTTGCGAAAAAGCAGGGCTACGAGCTCATCGCCGAATACGT
>NZ_CALHHT010000331.1 GCF_938031315.1 uncultured Campylobacter sp. | reverse complement strand
ATTTGCAAATTTGATATTTGGATCTGTTTGATCTGAATTAGCCCTCAGTTAAATCTAAATAGCATAGCAGTCTTTTTTATACCACAGCTTGTTAATTGTTCAATCCCATATATACCCCGCCCATGCTAGTTCTGCATATGTTTTTAGCGCCTCAAACTTTCTCATTTTCTATCCTTTCTGAAGAATTCTTCTATCATCTTTTGATTACATATATCCAAATACTTCTCCCTGCCGCTATCGCAAGATATCCCGTATCCTCTCGACTCGCTTCCAAAAGCCTTTATAAAGCTTTCGCCTAACGCTCCTTGGTATCTTACGTTTTCGTATATATTATCGGCTAGTATCCTGCCCGTTTTTCTATCTTTTATGATTCCGCCGTAGTTAAAGCTTAGACCGATTAGGTCGTCAAGAAAGGTTTTGATATTTGGTGCCGGCTCTATGCGCCAGTCCGTCATCCTATTTTCTTTTTCCAATACCAACTCTATATCGGCTATCTCATCTTCATTGATTTCTTTACGAGCTACGCATTTGTCTTTGTAAATTTGCTTGAGATCTTTCATATTGTATTTTATGTAGCTTAATATTTTAGACGGTTTTATATCTATCGTCGAGGCATTTCTATCATCAAGTAATGATTTTATCTCTCTGATTATTTTATCCTCGCTTTCATGATTTGATTGTAGTTGATTAAAAAATATATTTAATTCTTCATACGTTATCGGGATACTCTTTAAAAAGCCTCTTGTGCTTAACTTGGCTGATAAAAAGCACTCTTGTGCGGTATAGTCATCCAGATAAATTCTAAAATATTTACCGTTTGTGACAGGATTTTCGCTTTTTTCTTTATAATCTATGAAATTTACGTAGCCGTTTATCAAAGATATGAAATTCGCATCGGTCGTATTTGCAGGGAAATTTAGCCAATTGGTTGGATCTATCAAAGGAAAACCGCTTATATTCCATTCGACTATTTCTCTTTCTCCGGCATAGTAAGCATGTATGGCGGGCTTTTC
>NZ_CALHHT010000330.1 GCF_938031315.1 uncultured Campylobacter sp. | reverse complement strand
AGCGGTCCTTGTCGGTCAGGGCGCCCATGCCGAACAGGCTCTCGATCTCGGCGGCGATCTCGTCAGGTTCGCGACCGAGGATTAAATTTAGAGCGGGGGAGGAGCCGAAAATATTAGTTAGCACCGGCGGCATCCGTTTGCCCTGCGCGTTTCGCACGTTCGTAAAAAGCAGCGCCTGCGAGTGCTCCTTTTTGACCTCGATGTAGCTTGCGTGCGCAATCTCAAGCTCGGTGCCGATCTGCTCCTTTACCTCGCGCAATAGCCCGTTTTCGTAAAGCCTCTTTATCCAAAAATTTCCGTTTAAAATTTCATCAAAGCTCTGCATCCGCTGCCTTTAAAAAAATAGATTTTTTTCTTGCGGTTTTTGATTTAGAAGCTGCAAGATCGCGCTCTTTTCCGCAAAAACCAGCGCGTAATGAAACTCGGGCAGGCTCTTTAGCGCGCTTAGCTTATTGAAGCGAAAGTCGATCTTAACGCCGTCTAAGCGATCCTCCCAGCTAGCGCAGACGATAATTTTTTCGCGGAATTTTGCCCGCAAAAACTCCGCCTCGCGCGCAAAAAGCTCAGGATCGCTCTCGGCGATAAAGGCGCGGTAGCTTCCGCCGAGCGAGCTAACGTTAAAAAATCTATCCACAAAAATCGGCTCGAAATGGCCGAATGCGCTTAAGTTTTGAAATTTAAAGGGTATGTTTTTGCGCGAGAGATACTCGATCACGCCGCATAGCTCGGGCAAAAACAGCTGCGGAAAGACTAAATTTGAATAATAAAGCCCGCCGAAAACGAAGCTGCTGTAGAATATCGAGCCGCCGTAAAGTAGCCTAAAATCGTCGCTCGCGGGGATCCGGGCGGGCGAGATACCGAGGCTTTGCAAAAGCTCGCCGTCGGTGGTGAAGTAGGTATTTTTCTCTTTGGCATTCATCAGGCTGATGAAAAGCTCGCCCTTGCTGCGCGGCGCAAACATCAAATTTTTCGGCACGCTCGTGTAGCGCAGGATCTCGCTTTGCACCTCGTTTATCAGCACGAAGCCGTGCCGCCACGTCTCGCCCAAAAATTTTATCAGTCGCACGAGCGCCGAGCATAAATTTTCGACCTTTATAAAGGCGATCTCGTCGTTGAGCGGCTTGAAATTGTTATCGAAAATGATCGCGTACGCGCCGTTATCGATCGCGGTGCGCACGTCGCGCTCGTTTGCGCCAAGCGCGATGAAAGCGCCTTTTTTCGCGACCTTTGCGGGCTCGATCGCAAAACTCTCGACAGCAGAGATCGCGGGATTATTTAGCATCGTTCCGTTTACGATACGGGTTAAATTTAATAAATTTACCATTATGACTTCCCTGCGGTAGAGCTTTTAAAAGGCGCGCTCTTTGCGGCGCGGCGCGGCTGCTTTGCGGTAGATGCGGAGGTTGCGCCGGACGCGGCGACGTCTTTTGCGGCGGCTGCGGTAGGCGTAGCGGTGTTTTTTGCAACGCGGCGAGATTTTGCGTTCTGAGATGCGCTTTTAGCGGGTGCCGATTTTGCGACAGATGGCGATTTTGCCGTGGATGTAGAGGCTACACTTGCTGCGATACTTTTAGCGGTCGATGCAGGTTTTGCGACAGATGCGGGTTTTTTAGCGAGCGGAGATCTTTTTGCGGGCACGGTTTTTGTCGCTG
>NZ_CALHHT010000329.1 GCF_938031315.1 uncultured Campylobacter sp. | reverse complement strand
TGCCGTTTAAAAACCTAGGCCCTAGCGATTTCATCGGCATCGGCGTGCAGAAAGACAACAAAGAACTACTTGATTTCGTCAATGCAGAGCTCATCAAACTAAGTAAAGAGGGATTTTTCAAAAACGCCTATGAAGAGACCTTCGATCCGTTTTACCGAGGAACCGCGGATAAAAAATATTTCTTGTTAGAGGGAATTTACAGTTTTCTTTAGAAGTTAGTCGTTACACCCTAAAAGTCTTTGCCCAAGCTTCTAAATTTAAAAACTTTAAATTTAGAAGCAAGTAAACACGCCTTATTTAATGATGCTATATAAAAAATACCCCTTTCCGTTCGGGCGTAATGAGCGTTTTTCCTTTATTTAGATACGTTAAATTTATATACAACATCGTGCTTGTAGATTTATATTCCAAATAAGCTAACTTTATGTATAATTATTAGTTTTATAAAATTTTAAGGATTAATATATGCAAAATTCTTTACGATTCTCCATGTTTAGCCTTGCGGCAGTGTTTGTTCTTATACCTGTACAAGCACTTTGCAATGCAGATTCTAATCCACCGCTTATTAATACTCACAACAACCTTTATTCGGCGGGATTTAGCGGCAATACTAGCGGCAGCGGTAGCACCAGCCCGAACGGCAATATTACGACGATTATGGGCGTTGCAAGTGGCGGGACGGATTATTCTGGCAGCGTGATTTACGGCGGAGGAAGCGGCGATGGGATCGCTGGCTTTACTGAGTTAAACTCCGCCTCCAACAATAGACTTACGATTAGAGGTGCAAACGCTTACGTGGGTATCGCAATAGGCGCCGAAGCCAAGGGCGTATCAGATAATTACGTGAGCTTAGAAAACGGCTCTAAGGTAAATTTGGTCGTGGGCGGGCAAGGCATAGCGGCGTCAAAAACGGGCAACGAAGGCGAAGCGACGCGAAATCAGGTTTTTGTAAAATACGGCGCCGAAATTACCGGTAATGCCGATAACTTCGGCGGCAGCTCAAATAGACATTATAATATCATCGGCGGCAGAAGCGGAGCGGATAAAAAAGCCTCCTCTAACGCCGTAACAATCGACGGAGGCACTATCGGTAACGGCTCCGTTACAAACGTAATCGTAGGCGGCATAGTAAGCGGTAGCGGTGATGCCGTATCGAATAGAATAACTATCAAAAGCGGCATGTTTAGAGGGAGCTTCGATATATTCGGCGCTCAATCCTCCGCGGGAAAAAGCAGCTACAATAGCGTCAATATAACGGTACCTTATTACGGCAGCACAAACACTATTACTTTAAGCGGTAGTGGTAGAATTTGGGGTGCAGCGGGCGGAAGCGGAAGCTCTAGCGCAAACTCCGTATCCATAAGCGCGAAGCTAAAAGCGCAAAATTACCAAGTAATCGGCGGCCAAGCAAATAGCGCTAGCGTAATGAGCGCAAATCGCGTAGAGATCAATAACGACGATGCGATCGTAGGCAGCGTCACGGGCTCTTTGGGCGGCGCCTCAAGCTCGCGAAGCGTAGTTGATCTTCTAAAAGGCACCGTAAAAGGCGATGTCGCCGCAGCGAACGGCATCACGGGCGAATCAGACGGCGATAGAATTACTATAGGGGCATCCGATTCTAATAAAGGCGTGCATATCGGCGGCAATGTCTATGGCGCACGGGCGGGAAGCGTCAAAAACGCAGTCGTTTATATCAACAAAGAAAGGACAACGATAGCAGGAGACGTCTATGCAGGCTATGCTACAAGCGGCAGCGTCGAGAATAGCAACGTAAATTTTAGAGGCGGCACTATAAGCGGTACAATCTACGGCAGCAATAAGCCTACGGATAAAACTAATACCTTACATATCGAAAATTGGGTCGGCGGCGGCATTAAAAAAGCTAAAGACATTAAAAATTTCGGCTCTATAAATTTTCATGATCTATATTCCACTACCCAAGCCGATGCGCCGCTTACTCTAACCACTAATGGCAATACGAATTTAAACGGCACAAAGATAGAGGGTATAAAATCAGATCTTGGCGAAGGAAAGTACTATCTGATACATAATTCAGGCGGCGGTACGATTACTAGAGCCGCACAAACCGTGCAAGATAATCAAATTTATACGATTACCGACAAAGACCACTATCAAATCACCGGCACTACGATCGAGGTCGAAAACAGCGAGAATTTAATCATGCAAAAGGGCACGCTAACTCGCTCTTGGATAGACCCCAACTTCGATCAAAGCGAGCTAATGCAAAATCAAAATTCCAACAAGGCTGCGGGTGCTACTGAGCTATTCGGCAATAAAGGAAACACCGTAATAGTAAAGGAGAATGCAGGCAATCTAGGCGGCAAAAACATAAGCTCGGGCAGAGACGACGCTACCGATGGAAGCAACAGCGTCCACGACAACCACACCAAGATCAATGGCGGAAGCAACATAGGCGAGATCGATGGCGGATATTCAAATTCCGCTACCTCGCAAGAAATTTATAATAACCACGTAACTTTCGAAGCAAGCGGAATAGACGTGGGGTATGTAAATGCTGGCATCGCACACAGCAGTAGCGGTGGCGGAAACGTCCACGATAATAGCGTAACTACGAATGCTACGATAATCCACAATAGCATTTACGGCGGCAATACTAGCAACGGAGAAGCTAAGTCCAATATCGTAACTATAAACAACGGCAGCGTAGGAGCAATGGCGGTAGGCGGCAAGGGAAACAGCGCGATTTCCAACACCATAACTCTTAACTCGGTAAACGTAGGCGGAAGCGTATACGGTGGAAAAGCTAGCGGCGTCGCCTCCTCCAACACCGTAAATCTAAACGGAAACACGCAAGTCACCGGTAACGTCTATGCCGCAGATGCCGCTAGCGGCAGCAACAACGTAGTAAATTTCAGAAGCGGGAGCGTAGCGGGCACGTTATACGGAGTATCTAGCGCAAACGCTAGCAATTCGGGCAATAGCTTAAATATCCTATCTTCAAACTCAGGCAATGGCCTAAATGCAGGGAATTTTGCAAATTTCAATAAATTGGAATTCAATTTAGCTTCTCTTAGCGAGATTGAAAACGACGTTTCATCAAATGCTAAAAGAGCTTTAAATTTAACGGGTTCCGGCAATACCGATCTAAGCGGTACCGATATATTTGTGAATTCCGCAAGCGAATTTAACGCTTTAAACAATGCAAGCTATCCAGATGGCGACAATAAGAAATATACCCTTGCCTATAAAAGCGGAGGCGGTAAATTTACCGGATATGATCCGCGCTTTAAAGACAAGGGCTACGTAACTCAGCTAAATAAAAACTATGTCATAAAGGATGCCAATACTTTTAGCAGAAACATAGGCGGTATGCATATAAGCGAGGATGAGCGGGAGCTTTATATTCAAAAGCTTATTAAAACTAACGAGAGCATAAATGGGGATTTCGATGCGGATGAGCTGCAGAAGTATCTAGGTGCCGGCGGTCTTAGCGGAAATAATATAGACATAGGCAAAGCGGGGGAGGATAAGAATTTTAACGCTAGAAATATCGAAGAGACGGAGGGCGTTGCAAAATTTGATAGTAAAGGTCATGTTCAAGGTGCATATCTTATGACTCAGTCTAGAAAAAATCCGGTAGATAAAGATAAAAGCTATGCCGTCATCTATACTGAAACCATAGGTAAAGATGCCGATAAAATTTTTAATTACTATAATGTCGGCGATGTACTCGTAAACATCTATGATAATTCGTGGACTGACGCTTACTCTGATCAGACATACTCTAAGAAGTGGAATAGCGCTAAATGTATCATCAATTCATCTAGCAACATTCCTAATGCTAAAGGTATGATAGGCTGCGACGTAGGTATGAGGCTTGCTGCTAACAAAGATAAAGCGACAAATGATAATATCGTATTACGCTACCGACCGGATCGTATCAGAGTATCTCTCACAAGCCTTGATAACGGCGTGACAAGGGGTGTAGGTGATAATAATATTTCGGGTGGAATATCTGCGTATACATATTTCAACGCTCCGGACATCGAAAACGATGTCGTAG
>NZ_CALHHT010000328.1 GCF_938031315.1 uncultured Campylobacter sp. | reverse complement strand
TGCGTCCACGGCGGGAGTTCAGATCGCCGATAACGTCGCCCATATACTCCTCAGGGGTTTCTACCTCGACTTTCATCATAGGCTCCAAGATTACGGCGCCTGCTTTTCTAGCGCCCTCTTTAAAGCCCATAGAAGCGGCGAGTTTGAACGCCATTTCGGAGCTGTCGACTTCGTGGTAGCTTCCGTCATAGACCGTTACGCGCACGTCCTCGACTGGATATCCCGCCAAAACGCCGTTTTGCATCGCCTCTTGGCAGCCCTTATCGACCGCAGGGATGTATTCTTTTGGAATCGCGCCGCCTTTGATATCGTTTACGAACTCATATCCGGTGCCAGGCTCCAAAGGCTCTAGGCGCAAAAATACGTGACCGTATTGACCGCGACCGCCCGATTGCTTGGCGTATTTGTACTCCTGCTCGACCTTTTTGCGGATAGTCTCGCGATATGCGACCTGCGGCTGTCCGACCTCGGCTTCGACTTTAAATTCTCTAAGCATTCTATCTACGATGATCTCAAGGTGCAGCTCGCCCATTCCCGAAATGATCGTCTGTCCGCTCTCTTCGTCGGTCGCAACCCTAAAGCTTGGATCTTCTTGCGCCAATTTTTGAAGCGCGATACCCATTTTTTCTTGATCGGCTTTGGTTTTAGGCTCTACCGCTACGCTGATAACGGGATCAGGAAATTCCATACGCTCTAAAATTACTTTATCTTTTTCGCTAGCTAGCGTATCGCCCGTAAGGGTATCTTTAAGACCCACGACGGCGCCGATCTCGCCCGCATAAAGCTCCTTGATCTCTTCGCGTTTATTTGAGTGCATCCTTAGCAAGCGTCCGATGCGCTCTTTTTTACCCTTGCCGGTATTTACGACATAGCTGCCGCTTTCCAAAACGCCGCGATATACGCGCACAAATGTAAGCTGACCTACGAAAGGATCGGTCATAATCTTAAATCCAAGGCCCGCGAACTCGCCCTCATCGGTAGAGCTTACGTGAACCTCGCTGCCATCCTCATACTGACCCTTAATCGCAGGCACTTCATCAGGCGCAGGTAGATAATCTACGACCGCATCTAGCAAAGGCTGCACGCCCTTGTTTTTAAATGCGGTGCCGCATAGCATAGGAAAAAAACTTAGGCTTAAGCAGCCTTTCTTGATGCCCTTTTTAATCTCTTCTACGCTTAGCTCTTCGCCGTTAAAATACTTCTCCATCAAAGCTTCATCAGTCTCTGCTACCGCCTCAATCATCTTGTCGCGATATTCCTGTGCTTTTTCTCGTAGCTCGGCAGGAATTTCAACGATCTCAGGAGCTGAAGGACCCTTGCTATCGTCCCAAACGAGCGCTTTCATAGTGACTAAATCGATAACGCCTTTAAAATCGTCCTCAGCGCCGATCGGAATTTGAATAGGAACCGGATGAGCTTTGAGCCTATCTTTGACCTGCTGTTCGACATTATAAAAATTTGCGCCTACGCGGTCCATCTTATTTACGAAAATGATACGCGGAACATGGTATTTATTCGCTTGACGCCAAACGGTTTCACTTTGAGGCTGAACGCCGCCGACCGAGCAAAATACGGCTACCGCGCCGTCTAAAACGCGCATCGAGCGCTCGACTTCGATAGTAAAATCAACGTGGCCCGGAGTGTCGATTAAATTTATCTGATGATCTTTCCAAAAGCAGGTAGTCGCCGCAGACGTAATCGTAATGCCGCGCTCGCGCTCTTGCTCCATCCAGTCCATAGTAGCGGCGCCCTCGTGAACCTCGCCGATCTTATGGCTCATACCGGTAAAAAATAGAATTCTTTCGCTCGTAGTCGTCTTTCCGGCATCGATGTGAGCGGCAATTCCGATATTTCTAACCATATGTAAAGGGGTTTTTCTTGCCATGATGCCCTCCTACCAACGATAATGCGCGAAAGCTTTATTGGCTTCCGCCATTTTGTAGGTGTCTTCTTTCTTCTTAAACGAAGAGCCTTTAGAATTTGCGGCATCCATAAGCTCGTAAGCCAGGCGCTCTATCATCGTGCGCTCGCTTCTTTTTCTCGCAAAAGAGATGATCCAGCGAATAGCCAAAGCCTGCTGGCGAGCCGGTCGTACCTCGATCGGAACCTGATATGTGGCGCCGCCTACGCGACGAGACTTAACTTCCATTAAAGGCTTAACGTTATCGATGGCATCGTTAAAAATTTCGATACCTTTCTTCTCGCCGCCTTTATTGTCGATGAAATTTAAGGCGCCGTACATGATCTCGGTAGCGACGCTCTTTTTGCCGTCGAACATAAGCGAATTAATAAATTTTGTGATTACTTTACTGTCATAAATCGGATCAGGCATAACTTCCCTAACGGGAGCTTTTCTTCTTCTCATTTTATTCCTTCAAATTTTAAAATTTTACTCAAACTCGGCAAAATCTAGTGCCGGTCTGTTTAGGCCAAACTATTTTTTAGGTCGTTTAGCACCGTATTTTGATCTTGCAACGGTTCGTTTTGCAACGCCTGCAGTATCGAGCGCACCGCGGACGATGTGGTATTTAACGCCCGGTAGGTCCTTTACACGACCGCCGCGAACTAGCACGATGGAGTGCTCTTGTAGATTGTGACCTTCACCGCCGATATAGCTGATGACTTCAAATCCACTAGTAAGCCTTACTTTGGCAACTTTACGAAGCGCTGAGTTTGGCTTTTTAGGGGTCGTAGTATAGACCTTAGTACAAACTCCTCTTCGTTGAGGGCAATTCTTTAGCGCCGGAGACTTCGATTTCTCGGTAAGCTTCTTGCGCTCTTTTCTGACCAATTGATTTATGGTTGGCACATCTTTCCTTTCACAAAAATTTATTCAAAAAGATTTGGATTATACTTTGTTTAAACTTACAGAAACGTAAATTTAACTAAATTTTAATCTCTAATCAGTACAAACTCTCCGCCGCCGCAGATTACTAGGCAGATCGCGGCAGAGAGATACAGATATACGATTTCCAGCTCAAATCCGCCCACGCCGGTAAGCGCGCTCAACGGAGTATGTAGGACATATATTATCATGAGCACGTTTGCGATCACAAGTAGAGCGCCTATGCGGCAAAATACGCCTATGATTATCATCGCGGGCGCCAGCACCTCGCCTACGTATGCGCCGTAAGCCACCAGATCCGGAATTCCTCTGGCTACCAGCATCGATTTTACGCCGTCTATGCCGTGAGTAAGTTTAAAAATTCCGTGCATTAAAAGACAAACTCCAAGCCCCAACCTGACAAACAACAGACCGAAATTTATATTGATCATATTCATGTTTCATCCTTTAAATTTAGGTAAATTTAGGGCTTTTTGCCCTAAATTATTTTTTAAGTTTAACTTCCTTGTCTTTATACAGACCCGTTCCGACCGGGATTATGCGACCTAAAATCACGTTTTCTTTTAAGTCCTCTAATCGGTCAAATTTACCCGCGATACTAGCCTCGGTTAGAACCTTCGTAGTCTCTTGGAAGGATGCCGCCGAAATGACGCTATCGCTTCCTACGGCCGCACGAGTTACGCCCAGCAGTACGGACTCTGCAATCGCAGGCTCGCCACCAATTTTCATAATGCGCTCGTTTTCTTCTCTAAATCTGCGGCGGCTAATGAGATCGCCGACGATTAGCTGAGTATCGCCGCTATCGACGATTCGGACTTGGCGAAGCATCTGAGATACGATGATCTCGATATGCTTATCGCTGATAACGACGCCTTGAGAGCGATAAACCTGTTGAATTTCGCTTATCAGATAGTAATGCAGCGCCTTTTCGCCTAAAATTCTAAGCACGTCGTGCGAGCTGATAACTCCGTCGGTAAGCTTCTCACCTGCGTGGACGAACTCGCCGTTTCGCACTTGGATCTGGCGGCTTTTATCGATTAGATACTCGGCACTCGTTCCGTCCTCGCCCTCGATTACGATGCGCTCTTTTGCGCGCAATGCTTTATCAAAGCGGACGGTTCCGTCGATATCCGCGATGATCGCGGTATTTTTCGGACGGCGCGCCTCAAATAGCTCCGATACGCGCGGCAAACCGCCGGTGATATCTTTTGATTTTGCAGCAGCCTTCGGCGTTCTAGCCAAGATATCCGCAATCGCTACCTGATCGCCCTTATTCGTAAAAATCGCAGTCTTCGGTCCCAGGTTGTATTTGATAGGCTCGCCCTTGCTAGGGGTTACGATAATGGCCGGCTTGACGCCTTGCGGAAGGTATTCGTTGATGACCAAACGGCTTTGGCCGG
>NZ_CALHHT010000327.1 GCF_938031315.1 uncultured Campylobacter sp. | reverse complement strand
ATGATATCGCCACTAGTGTAGATCTTGATGTAGGCAGGGAAGGCGCTTGCGAAAAGTTCAGCTAGATTTTCGTTACACGAGCTTACGACGAGCGCGCAAGGCAGCTTCTGCATGACTTCGGTGGCAAACGACGGACCTGATAGATAAGCGAGATTGCCGCGCGCGACGTGAGATTCAAAAATTTCGTTCAAAAACCTACCGCTTGCTGCGTCGATGCCCTTGGAAGCGACTAGAATTTTTTGATTTTTGTAAGTGAAATTTTGATCCAGCCACTGCGCGGTTTGCTGCGCTGCGAGCACAAACACCAGTGCTTCGCATTCCAGCGCTTCGCTCACGCTTACAAAATGCGGAATTTGCCTTGGCGTGCGAGAAGTGATGACACATTCGTTTTTTGCGCTAAGCGCATCAAAAAGCGCGCTACCCCATTTGCCCGCGCCGATAACCGCGATTTTCATTATGTTCCTTTTTAAAAATTTATTCGCAAATTTGCGGTTTTTCAAATTTCATTCTCTTGAAATTCCCGCTCTTTTAAAATTTAGCCCAAAAGCGCCGACATGAGCCTGTGCAAACGCTAGCCGAAGCCACGCTTTAAAATTCGCTTTTTGAAATTTCATCTCGTCAAAATTTCGTCTCATTAAAATTTTGCGCTTTTGAAATTTACTCAGCCAAAACTTCGCTTTTTTTAAAATTTACCTCGCTAAAATTTCATACTTTTAAGGTTTTGCTCTTCCGTCAAAAACACTTTCACAAAAAAGCGCGGCAGTGAACGAATGAGGATTTTGAAACTCCATTATACGTTTTAAATTTCACTCACGCATCGCTGCGGCAAATCAAATTTTTAAAAATTTTACTCAGACGCCCGATCGCAAATCGCGCTTTTAAACCCACTTAAATCTATCAAGGCGTGCTTTAGACCTAGATGATCTGCGGTCGCTCGCCACGTTATCGTTTGGCGCAAGGTTTGGGGCACGCGCATCCGACGCAGTGATTGATTAAATTTAGCCTACACATTGGCTTGCCACTCAAATTTAACCCTGCGTATTCGATCCTATCCGCGCACCCGAGTTGCCGTTTTTTGCTCCCTCAGGCAGAGTAATTTTACGCATTCCCTGCAAGCTTTGCCGCGCTTTGACGGTAGCCGTGAGTAAAATTCCTAGGACGTGCTTCTTAAACCACTCCGTCGCAGACCGACACTTGATGCAAACAGCCCGCACGAGAAAAAACGAGCTCAAAAGAACAAAACGTGCGCGAGGCAGAGCGGGTAGCCACCAAGATCGCGCCGAATGAAATATAACACGCAAAAGCCCTCGTCATTGGCGCGTTAAAGCTTTAGCTCGAAGCAAAACGCTACGGGCGGATTTAAAATTTTATCCCAGAGGCTTTATCTATCGCATACGCCGCGCCGCATTTAATTCGCTGTTCGCCGCCGCACAAGCTGCGAAATCAGCCCAGCTTCTGTTTCAGAAGCTCGTTTACTTTCGCAGGATTAAACGCGCCCTTGCCCTCTTTCATCACTTGGCCTACAAAGAAGCCGAATAGCTTGTCCTTGCCGC
>NZ_CALHHT010000326.1 GCF_938031315.1 uncultured Campylobacter sp. | reverse complement strand
GAAATATGATTTCGAGCTAGCAGAGCGTGACACCGTCGTAGTGACACAGACCTGCCCCTACGGTGCGCAGACGATAATCTACAAACTCGTCCGTAGTGGAGGCGATTATAAAATCGACGATATCTACAACCAAGACCCAAGCGGCGGCAAGGCTTTTAGCGTCAAAAATCAAATTTTAAATTGTCTAAACCAATCCAAGGAGCATCAATGAAATTAACACTTTCAAGTCGCGTAAGCAAGCTCGGCGAAAGCCTAACGATCGCAATCAGCACCAAAGCCAAGCAGATGAAAGCCCAGGGGCAAGACGTCGTGATCCTAAGCGCAGGCGAGCCTGATTTCGATACCGCAGAAGTCGCCAAAAGGGCTGTCATAGAGGCTATGGCTAAGGGCTGCGGAAAATATACGCCGGTTGCCGGCACGCCTGAAATTTTAAATTTAATCGCACAGAAGCTAAAGCGTGATAATGCTCTAAACTATAGACCCGATCAGATCATCACCAACGTAGGCGCCAAACACTCGCTATTTAACGCCTTTAACTGCATCTTAAACGAAGGCGATGAGGTTATAATACCGGCGCCTTATTGGGTCACCTACCCTGAAATTGTAAAATTTTGCGGCGGTAAGCCTGTCATCGTAAACACAAAGGCAGAAAACCGATACAAAATCACCGCCTCGCAGCTCAAAGCCGCGATCACGCCGCGCACGAAGGCGCTGTGCCTTTTCAACCCGAGTAACCCCGCAGGCGCCGTATATTCGCGCCAGGAGCTACAAGAGCTTGCGGAAGTGCTAAAGGGCACGGATATTTTAGTAATTGCCGATGAAATTTACGAAAAAATCGTCTTCGGCAAGAGCTTCATAGCCGCAGCAAGCATCAGCGAGGATATGTTCGGGCGCACCGTGACGATCAACGGGCTAAGCAAATGCGGCGCGATGCCCGGCTGGCGCTTCGGCTACACCGCGTGCGCAATCGATGAGCTAAATAAGGCGATGATAAACCTGCAAAGTCAAAGCGTCAGCAACGTAGCAAGCATCGTCCAGGCAGGCGCTATGCCAGTGCTGCGCGGCGAGGCGGATGATTATATCGAGGAGATGAGGCGCGAATACGAGCGCAGACGCGATTTTGGCACGGACGCGATAGGCGCGATCCCAGGGCTTAGTGTCGTAAAACCAGATGGCGCATTTTATTTCTTCATAGATTGCTCCCAGATAGAACCTGATAGTATGAAATTCTGCATGCAGCTGCTAGATAAAGGGCTCGTAGCCACGGTGCCAGGAAGCGGATTTGGCATGGATGGGCACTTCCGCATAAGCTTTGCGTGCTCTATGGAAAATCTAAAACGCGGCTTTGAGCGCATAGAAAAATTCGTAAAAAATTACCGCATATAGGCATGCCAGCGAAATTTTGATCTAAATTTTAACGCAGCTCGCCGCAGTAATGGATTTTGAGACAAATTTGACTCGACGATACGGCGAATTTTGTGCAAATTTTGCGCGGCGCGACGACAAAATTTTGACCGTAAATTTAGTGCGCACGACAGCAAAATTTAAAACAA
>NZ_CALHHT010000325.1 GCF_938031315.1 uncultured Campylobacter sp. | reverse complement strand
TGGTTCACGTAGGCGGCGATAACCACAGCGATCATCCGAAGCCGCTCGGTGGCGGCGGCGCTAGAATGATCTGCGGCGTTATAAAATAAGCTTCTTCGCGGATGAAATTAATCATCCGCAATCTCTAAATTTAGCAGCCCTGCGGTTAAATTTACGCGATGAAATTTCGCCGTCCGCAGCGCCGAGATACGCCCGCTTTGCCGTTAAATTTACGCACGGCGGGCTTTTGATACAACCTATGCAGTGCGAAATTTTGTATTAAATTTACGCGCCGCGCCCCCTCCCGCTTAAAATTTTAAAATTTAACTCCGTTTGCACGCATTACGCCCTGTTTTTGCCGCAGCGGCGTAAAATTTTCCAAATTTAAATCAAAGTTCTAAATTTACGGCTCCGAGCTATTTTTGCGGCGCGAGAGCTCACTTAACTTTTTCTTCACGACTTTTTATTACAATCACGCTAACTTTCACAAAGGAGAGAAAATGAAAAAGATTGTTTTAGCAAGCGTTTTAGTTGCTGGCGTGTTGTTCGCCGCAGATTTTAGCTCGAGCAGCCCCGAGCAGATCAATGCCTCGATCGCCGGCGCCGACGCCAAGAGTTTAAGCGAAGCGGCGTTTGAGATCGATAAGCGCGCAGGCGAGCTAAGGGCGCAGGCAAGGGATCTCAAGCGCGGATTTAAGACGGAGTTTAAAAAGAAACTGGACGCTATGGGCGTCGAGGATCGCGAGAGATTCCTAGACGAGTTTAGAAAAAACTATAACGCCCAGGCGGGCAAGCTAAGCGTCGAGCAGGCGGATAGGCTTGATATCGAGCTTAAAGACCGCGGCAATTTCGGCAAATTTAAAAGGCCTGCTCATGGGTTTGGCCCGCACAGATCGCAGGCGGCTCCAGGAGAGTGCGGCCATATGCCGCATAAAGGAATGGACGACGGTGCGTGTCCGGCAATGCCGCCAAGGGGCGATACGCCGTGCAATCAAAATGCGGGCGCTGCTCCGTGTCCTATGGCGCAGTAGTGCCGCTTACGCGCAAGCTACGTAGTTCCGCGCAGCACTTGCGCGGAATTTTGTTTTATCGAAACACGACGCGAGAATTTTAGAATTTTAGCTTGAAATTTATGCGGCGTAGCGCCGATAAAATTTCGCGAAATCTTATCGGCGCAGGCGAGGTTTTGAAATTCTGCGCCGCGAAATTTTATATTGCGAAATTTAGAATTTCATAGCGGTAAAATTTTAAAGCTTTAGCGTTGCTTTGTAAATTTTAAAATTCCGCGGCGTGAAAATTTTATATCGTAAAATTTTAGTTTCTTACGCCGCGCCGCGCGAATAATACTAGGCGAGCAATCTTACAAGCCTAAATTTAGTAAGCATACTTTTGAGCCAAGACGCGCTGTTTCGCTATGATAAAATTTTGCCGTGAAATTTCGCAATTAAATTTTACGTGGAATTTCACAGGGTATAATTTCAAAAATTCTACGCAAGGAGGCGGGCTATGGCAAGGGTTTTGATCGTCGAGGACGAGGGGATGCTGCTAGATATGATGTGCACCTACATGCGCGGCGCGGGGCACGAGGTAAGCGGCAGCAAAAGCTACGACGAGGCGCTATCTTTAGCGTACGAAAAGAGCTTCGATCTGTGGATCTTCGACGTCAAAATTATCGGCGGCAGCGGCTTTGCGCTGCTTCGCGAGCTACGCGAGGCGGGGCGGGGCGCACCGTGCATTTTCACGACGTCGCTAAATACTCTGCAAGACGTAGAAAGCGGCTTTAAAAGCGGCTGCGACGACTACCTCAAAAAGCCCTTCGAGCTAAAAGAGCTAGCCCTGCGCGCGGATAATCTACTAAAGCGCACCTTTGTCCACAACGCCGCCCTGCGCGAAAATATCGGCGGAAGCTTTAGCTTCGATATGGCTCAGCACGCGCTTTATCGCGACGGAAGAGCCGTGCCGATGCCGCAAAAGCAGGCGCGGCTTCTTACTCTGCTTTTGAAAAACCGCGATAAATTCCTTAGTAAGGATGAAATTTTCGCCGCGCTGTGGGACTACGACGAGAGTCCGAGCGAGCTTAGCCTGCGCGTTTATATCGCAGAGCTGCGAAAAATTTTGGGCAAGGATCGCATCATAAACGCCTCCAAGCTCGGCTATAAATATCTTTAGGAGCGTGCCGTGTCCAAAATGCGTCAAATTTTACCGATTTTTTTACTCTACACTCTTACTAGCGTCCTGTTTTTGGCACTGGTAAGCAGCGTATTTTACGAGCGGGAGAAGTTTTTTATCGCGGATCGCGATGCCTTTGCGATCAGGGATTTCAAGCACGGCTTAGAGGCTAAGCTCGCGCGCGGCGGGCGCCTAAACGAGAGCGATTTCGACGCCATGCAGGCATACGCGGCGGATCTGAATAGTAGCGATGAGATCGCTCGGGATTTCGAGCCGAAGGATGACGCGCCGCGCGTGTATATGGAGGGAGCCAGCAGGATCGAGCAGTTTAATCTCACCGCCAAGGACGGCACGGAGTACTACGTAGCGATCAAAACTGAGGCGCTTGAGGGCAAGCTAGCGGCGCTGAAGCTTAAAATTTTAGCCGCGAGCGCGCTTGTTTTGGCGCTTATTTTGTTGATCGCATATTTTATCATCCGCCTTTCGCTGCGCCCGCTTTACGAAAAGATCGAGTTTTTAAACGGCTTCATCCGCGACACCACGCACGAGATAAAAACCCCGCTTAGCGTGATTTTGATGAGCATCGAGCTTTTCGATACCGATGCGAAAAAATATCTAGGCAATATCAAGGCGGGCGCAAACACGATAAACGCGCTCTTTGAGGATCTAACCGCGCTAAGCTTAAACAAAAGCGGCAGCGGGCGAGAGGTAAATTTAGGCGAGCTACTGCAAAGCCGCATCGAGTATTTCGGCGTCTCTGCGGAGCAAAAGTGCATAAATCTACGCGCCGATCTGCGTCCGGTAGTCTTTTGCGCGGATGAGTTTAAGCTGCGAAAAATCATCGATAATCTGCTTGGCAATGCGATAAAATATTGTGATGAGCTCGGCTGCGTCGAGGTGAGCCTGCGCGAGCGCTCGCTTAGCATTAAAAACAGCGGCGCGGGCATTGCGCAGCAAAATTTGCCGCATATTTTCGAGCTTTACACCCGCTTTGACGAGCGCAACGGCGGCTTTGGCATCGGGCTTTTTATCGTGAAAAAATACTGCGACGAGCTCGGGCTTAAAATTTCGTGCAGAAGCGAGCCGGGCGAGACGGAGTTTCGGCTGGAATTTTAACTTTACCCAAATGAAATTCTGCGCGAACGAAATTTTAGCAGGCGGGCTTGCTGGGTTTAACCGCGTGGGTTTAAATTTAGCTAGCGATTCCGTCCGCAAAATTTGCGCCAGATTATAATTAATGGCGAAATTTACGCATGCAATTCGGTCGCGTCCATAAAATTTTGCCCGTCGGTTTGCAGAATACACAGCGTAAAATTCTACGGAATTTCGTGAAATTTTATTTGGACGTGGACAAGATCGCGGTGGCTATGGATAAAATTTGCAGCAGTTTAGATAAAATCGCGCGCGACAATCGGTAAAATTCCGTGAAAATTTCGCGGCTCGCAAATTAAGTTCGCCCTTGCTCTGCTATCTCATACATGCCGTATTCATAGCCCGCACAAAAGGCGGCGCTGTTTTGGGTTTTGATACTCGACGAAAGCTACCCTGCTTCCCATTCTTGCCGCTCGGAGCGTTGGCGTGGACTACGCGCGGATAAATTTTAAAATTTAGACAAGCTCCGCCCCGCCGAAGCAGAGTAGAGCTTGTCTAAAACGGGCGGCGCAGCTATTTTAAGCGCATGGCCGCCCTTTAAAACGTGCGGCAAATTTTAAAATTTACGCGGAAGTAAAGAGCAAACGAGGCAAAAGAGGCTAAATTTGATCATTTCTCGCTGGGCGCTCTTACGACCTTCGTGCTATCCGCTGCCTGCTTAAATTTTTATCATTTCTCGCCTAGCAGCCAATAAACGATCGGCTTGTCTCCGAGCTTTGCTTCGCCTTGATACATTCCTAGCTTATCTTTTGTCCACGCAAAGCCCGTGCCTCCGTGCTTGTCGATCGAAATGCCGCCGCCGCTGCCGCCGAGTCCTTTGCCTATCCCGGTATTATGCGGGTGCTTTTGTAAGATATTGCGGCAGGCTACGCTTAAATCAATGCTGCGGCTGTCCGCGTTTAGCCCGAATCACGAATATCTTGCCGCGATTTGCCTTTGCCCTAAAATTTGCACGATCTCCTCTAAGCTTAAAATTTTGCCGTGCGAGTCAAAGCCTACGTTTAGTATGCGCCCCTCCAGGCTAGAAGCGCGGTCGTGCAAGTGTCCGTGAAGCATAAAAGAGCCTTTCGAGGCGTGGTTGTGCTCCTCCACGGGATAGTGAAACATACAGATGCTCATACCCGCTTTGCCGTCCTTTATCGCGCCCGCGCCGCCGTCAAAATTTAGCTCCTTGTAGTGCAGGATATCGCTAAAAATAGGATTTCCGTCATCTTTTAGCTCGCGTAGCAGCGCTTCTTTGTTTTGGCTAATGAGCGTATCGTGGTTGCCTAAAATCAGCACATGCGAGCCGTTTAGCCTGCGCGCGACGCTTTTTAGATCCTTCAATTTATTACAAAATGCAAAATCGCCCAGATCATAAACCGTATCCTCGGGCCCCACTACAGCGTTCCAGAGCTCTATTAGCTTTTCATTCATCTCGCTTACGTCGTTAAAAGCCCTAAATTTAGGGCAGTATTTCATAATATTGCCGTGATAAAAATGCAAATCGGAGGTAAAAAATATCATCATTTTCCTTTAAATTTTAATCGCCGCATCAAATTTGAGCTTTACGTAAATTTACACGGCGTCAAATATTCGCACGGTAATCGTTAAACTTTTTCTAAAAATTCTTTTATAAAGCCTAGCTTGCCCTGCTCGTCAAGGGATCTGAATTCTCGCTCGTTTGCTTTGATGTGATCGACCAAAGGGTGAAATTCCTCATCGAGCTTGGTTTTATCCAGTTTGCCGGAAAGCGCCTCGTTTTTACTGCGAGCGAAAAATTTATTCACGAGATAATAAGGCGTTTTCATCTTAAAGCAAAAATCGTTTTGGCTCGGGATATACACCATAAAGCCCTCGAATTTCGCCTCTTTGACTATATTTTTAAGCTCCGCAAAGCTCGTTTTTAGATACTGCTCGCCCTCTTTATAAAAAGGTCTTTTTAGCGCTCCGTCAGTACTTGCGGCGATTTTATCCAGTTCAAATTCGCTCTCTTGCGCGCCGGTTTTAACGTCGATAAGTCCGATAAAAGTCTCTCCAAGTTCCTCTTCTACGATGTGCGGATCGCTCTCGTCGGTGATCTCAAATAAAAAAGTTTTATTTGGATAGCGTTTGAAAATCTCTTCAAATTTACAGCAGTGCTCGCGCGTCATCTGCGCAAATCTACTATCGGTCGATCCCGTCGTGGAGTAGATGACGCGGCGGTTAAAGCTCGCGCCGCTTTCGCCGATATCTACGTAGGTGCAACACCCCAAAAAGCCGTTTACCTTTCGCACGGCAAGCACGGGCGTATCGTCTGTGATATCGATAGGATAAAGGCTTTTGCGCGAGGTAAATTCCGAGTAGTTATAGACCTTTTTAAACGGGCGCACGATGATATTTAGATCATCGTCCATTATGAGCCCGCGCATCTCAAGCAGCGCCTTATCCCAATCGGCTTTGAAAAAGACGCGTTTTGAGTATTTATAGGTGCGAAGCTCGGGATAAAGCTCGCTTTGACGCGCACTCCAGAGCCTTTTATCCTGCGTAGCGGCGATATATTTTTTCGTTACGTAGGTATTTTGCGCCGCATCAAAGGGCAGATCGCGCCTGTTTAGAGCCGCCGCGTCTTTGATCTTTTGCGCTACGCTTTCGCTCATAGGATTAACGGGCGGGATCAAAATTTCGCCCTCTATTTTGTTGTTTGCGACCTTGATAAACATCGCTATCACCGTGTCTTCATCGACGCCGTGCTCGGAGGCGAAGAAATTTTGCATTCTAAAGCATTCGAAAATAAATCCATTTTGGGCGGCTTGCTCTTTTAGGCTTAGTAGCTCTTTGGTGCGCGCGCTCACGTTACTAAGCACGATAAGAACGTCTTTAGCTTTGTTTTCCATGGCAAATTTATACACCTGCTTTATCTCGCGGGCGACTTTGCGCTTCGCATCCTCCAAAAGCTTCGGCGACCAAGTATAAACCCCCGCCTCATCGGTTAGAAACATATCGTTTTCCAGATGATAAATTTGCGCCTGCGGATATTCGTTTTGAAATTCTTTAATTTTCTCTTTTGCGAAAGTCGTTTTACCCGAGCCCGCGTGTCCGCGAACGACTATAAATTTTCTCATTTTACCGCCTTGATTTTATGTGGCGATATTCTACCTGAAATTTGAGCGCCTTGGTATCAAGAAATATGGATTTTGGTAAAATTTAAGACCCAACGGAACTTAATACCCCTTGATTTGAGCCTAAGTTAAAGAGAGTCAATTTTAAAAAAGTAGAAAATTTGCGCTTTGCCAAGGTACTGAAAGTAAAATTTGACCGAATTTAGCCTCGCCGAAGCGCTTGATTGATGAAGGCGCCGAATTTTGATAGACATACGAAAAAAGCGTATTTATCCTTGCTATTTGATTTAAATTTAGCCCCGCAAAGGGGCTAAATTTACGTTTATTTCTCTCCAAGTGGCCAGTAAACGATCGGTTTGGCTCCGAGCCTTGCTTCGCCGTGATACATGCCGAGCTTATCTTTCGTCCACGCAAAGCCCGTGTGTCCGTGCTTGTCGATCGAGATAATGCCACCGCTACCGCCGAGTGCTTTGACCTCTTTTACCGCTTCTTCGGCGGCCTTTTGCACGTCTTGCGTTTTGTATTTATAAAGAGCCGAGACCTCGTGCGCGGCGTTTACGCGCATGTAGATGTCGCCCGTGCCGGTGCAAGAAACCGCCACCGAGTCGTTGTCAGCGTAGGTTCCCGAGCCTATTATCGGGCTATCGCCGATGCGGCCGGTCATTTTGTTTGTCATGCCGCCCGTGCTGGTAGCCGCGGCTAGGTTGCCGTTTTTATCCAGCGCGATCGCGCCCACGGTGCCAAGATACGGGCGCTCGTGCAAATTTAGCGACGTCTTTTTTGCCTTTTCGCTATCAAGTAGCAGCTTTTGCTTCTCTTTGGCTTTTTGCAGCGCGTCGTATCTAAACTGCGTGAAAAAATACTTCTGATCCACCATCTCTAGGCCGTTTTCTTTAGCGAGCTTGTCGGCTCCCTCGCCGGCGACTAGCGTATGCCACGTCTTATCCATCACGAGCCTGGCGCCTAGGATAGGGTTTTTGATATGCCGCGCCATCGCGACTGCGCCCGCTTTTTTGGTCGAGCCGTCCATGATCGAGGCATCAAGCTCGTTAAACCCATCAGCGGTAAATACCGCGCCCTTGCCCGCGTTGAAATTCGGATCGTCCTCAAGCACCATTATCGCCGCCGTAACGGCATCCATCGCGCTGCCGCCCCGTTCAAGCACGGCTTGACCCGCTAAAAGCGCCTTTTTCATCGGCTCTTCGCGGATTTTAAATTCCTCTTTGGTTAGATCAAGCCCGCTGGTGCCGCCGTGAATGACGATAACCGGGGAAAATTTCTCCTGCGCATTCGCAGCCGTTAGCCCGAGCAGGGCCAGACTCGCCGCCATAAAAACGGCCTTTGAGAGTGAAAAGTGCTTCATATCTCATCCTTTCGAAAAAATTGCAGAATTTCTAAGAAATGATATAACTTTGCACTTTTCGTTTTGCTTAATTTGGGGCGAGCGGGGCGAGTAAGTTGGCCCGGCGAGTAAGGAGGGCGGGTAGTTCGGGCGGCTAAATTTCGCTAAAAACGGATCGGTGCGCCCGTTTCGTCCGCGCTTTTTTTAAACGGCGAGCGCTCAAAGCAGTTTTGCAAAAAGTAGCCGTTCGCGCGCCGCCTATCCTCGCTCATCGTTTGCGCCGCCGCTCTTAGCCTGACATCTTGCGCGCCGTAAAATTTAGCCGCCGAAAGGGTCGCGATGAGGTTAAAATTTTAAGATGAGGTCTAAATTTAAAAAGAAAGAAGGGCAAAAGCTCGGGTAAGTTTTAAAATTTAACCCGCGCCTCGTCCGTATAAGCTTAATCTAAAATCTTACTTCCAAATCGACGTAGAAAT
>NZ_CALHHT010000324.1 GCF_938031315.1 uncultured Campylobacter sp. | reverse complement strand
AGGTAGATAGAGGGTTTTAAAATTTAATTTTACGCGGGCGGAATTTTAGAATTTTATAATCGAGATTCCGCCCGCCCTAAATTTACGGCTAAATTTTAAAATTTTGTAGCGATGGAATTTAAAATTTACGCTGGCATCGCTCTGCGCTACGATAAAATTTCAAAGAATTTTGTAAATTTAATCGAGCCTAGCGTGGTAAAATTTCAATCTAAAATTCTATGTTAAAACTGATGCGCTGTGTTTTGTCAAGATAAAATCTGCACTTTAAAATTTTAAATCCGAATATCCCGTCCGTTTTAAATTTATGACTAAATTTTAAATTTGCCTTTTCCACTCTCGCTAAATTCCAAAATTTTGCTTCGTCTACGCCGCTATTAAATTTGAAATTCGACCCGATTTAGCGCCTAAAATTCGTGAAATTTAATTTACAAAATAATATAATCACAAAATTATTCCAACGAAACAGGATGGGCGTATGAAAGAAATTAGCGGATCGCAGATGATCGTGGAGGCGTTGCGGCAGGAGGGGGTCGAGGTTGTTTTCGGCTATCCCGGCGGCGCGGCGCTGAACATATACGATGAAATTTACAAACAAAAATACTTCAGACACATTTTGGTGCGCCACGAGCAGGCCGCGGCGATGGCTGCGGACGGATACGCGCGCGCTAGCGGCAAGGTCGGCGTGGCGTTCGTCACAAGCGGTCCTGGATTTACAAACGCGCTTACGGGGCTTGCTACGGCGTATAGCGACAGCATCCCGATCGTGCTTATTAGCGGTCAAGTGGCGACCTCGCTCATCGGCACCGACGCCTTTCAAGAGATCGATGCGATCGGAATTTCACGCCCCTGCGTCAAACACAACTATCTAGTTAAAACGATCGAAGAGCTGCCTAGAATTTTAAAAGAAGCCTTTTATATCGCTCGCAGCGGCAGACCTGGACCCGTGCACGTCGATATTCCCAAAGACGTAACGGCGAAGCTTGGCGTTTTTGAATATCCTAGCGAAATCAAGATGCAGACTTACAAGCCGAATTATAAGGGAAATTCTAAACAGATCAAAAAAGCCGTCGAGTTAATCGCAAGCTGCAAAAAACCCATCCTCTACATCGGTGGCGGCGTTATCAGCGCGGGTGCAAGCGAGCTGGTGCGCGAGCTTAGCGAGTTTGCGCAGATTCCGGTCGTTGAAACCCTTATGGCGCTGGGGGCTATGCGAAGCGATGATAAAAACCGCCTCGGCATGGTAGGAATGCATGGCAGCTACGCCGCAAATATGGCGCTTAGCGAGTCGGATCTGATAATCTGCCTGGGCGCGAGATTTGACGATCGCGTCACCGGCAAGCTTAGCGAATTCGGCAAAAACGCAAAGATCATCCACGTCGATATCGATCCTAGCTCGATCTCAAAGATCATAAACGCGGATTATCCGATCGTGGGCGACGTGAAGTCGGTGCTAGAGGAGATGCTGCCGCGCATTAAAAGCGAGGTCAGCCCTCAAAATTTCGAGCAGTGGCGCGAGCTCATTCGCAAATACGATGAAATTCACCCGCTTAAATTTAACGACAGCGATGAAATTTTAAAGCCGCAGTGGGTTATCCAAAGTACCGCAAAAATCGCGGGCGAGGATGCTATCATCGCTACGGACGTGGGTCAGCATCAGATGTGGGTCGCGCAGTTTTATCCGTTTTGCAAGCCGCGCACTCTGCTAAGTAGCGGAGGGCAGGGCACGATGGGATACGGCCTGCCCGCGGCATTGGGCGCGAAGGCTTATGCGGGAGACAGACCGGTTATAAATTTCAGCGGCGACGGCTCGATTTTGATGAATATCCAAGAGCTGATGACTGCGAGCGCGAGCGGCCTAAACGTTGTAAATATCGTCTTAAACAACAATTTCTTAGGCATGGTGCGGCAGTGGCAGAGCCTATTTTACGGGCAGCGTTTCTCATCGACCGATCTTAGCTCGCAGCCTGATTTCGTAAAAATTGCGGGGGGCTTCGGCGGCGTAGGCTTTAGCGTTAGCACCAAAGCGGAATTTGAAGATGCGCTGAAGCAGGCTCTTGCGAGTAAGAAAGTAAGCGTCATCGAGGCTAAGATCGATCGCTTCGAAAACGTCTGGCCGATGGTGCCCGCAGGCGGCGCGCTTTACAATATGATTTTTGAGCAGGAGTCGTAAAGATGAATAGCATAAGAAGAGTAATATCAGTCGTCGTTACCGATGAGCACGGCGTTTTATCGCGGATCTCGGGGCTTTTTGCGGGGCGCGGCTATAATATCGACAGCCTCACCGTTGCGCCGATCCCAAATACTGGTCTATCGCGCCTTAGCATCGTCACTTCGGGCGATGAGCGCGTCATAGAGCAGATCACTAAGCAGCTTCATAAGCTGATCCCCGTCTACAAGGTCATCGATGATGCAAAATTCGTCGAAAAGGAGATGGTTTTGGTAAAGATCGCGCTGGGCGAAAATTTAGCGGGGCTCGATGCAGTTTTAAAAGCCTACAACGGCAGCATCGCAAACAGCGACGACAGCAAGATCGTCATCATGGCGTGCGACGACGCAGACCGCATCGATGGATTTTTAAAGACGATAAAAAAATACAATCCGATCGACATCGTACGCGGCGGCAGCGTCGCGCTGGATATGTAAGCGGCGATAAAATTTAATCAAAGGAGCGCAAATGAAATTATCCAAAATTGCCGAAATTTTAAACATAGAGCTTAGCGGAGCGGATGCGGAGATTACCGCGATAAATTCGCTTCAAAACGCAAGGCAAAGCGAGCTGAGCTACTGCGACAGCGACAAAAACGAGAAATTTTTATCCGCCACCAAAGCGACCGCCGTATTGGTAAAGTGCGGCACCGTAGCCCCAAACGGCGTGCGAGCGCTGGAGTGCGAAAATCCGCATCTAGCCTTTGCGATCTTAAGCGCGCATTTTGCTAAGCCGCTCATTCGCAGCGGCGCGCCCGCAAAGATCGCCGCTAGCGCGCAGATCGGGCAGAGCGTGCATATCGGCGCAAATTCTACGATCGGCGAGGATTGCGTCATTTTAAGCGGCGCGTATATCGGCGATGACGTGCATATCGGAGACGGCTGCGTGATCCACGCAAACGCCGTCATCTACAATGACACGATCATCGGCGAGCGCTGCATAATCCACGCAAACGCCGTCATCGGAAGCGACGGTTTCGGCTACGCGCATACCAAAACGGGCGAGCATGTTAAAATTTATCATAACGGCAACGTCGTGCTGCAAGATGAGGTCGAGATCGGCGCGTGCACGACGATTGACCGCGCGGTGTTCGGCTCCACGATAATTGGGCGGGGTAGCAAGATCGACAATCTCGTTCAGATCGGGCACAACTGCGAGCTAGGGCAAAACTGCCTCATCGTCTCTCAGGTGGGGCTTGCGGGCTCGACGACGCTCGGACGCAACGTCGTGATGGGCGGACAGAGCGGTAGCGGCGGGCACGTAAGCGTGGGCGATTTCGCTCAGATCGCAGCGCGCGGCGGCATAAGCGAGCGGCAGGCGGTACGCCGCCCCGAGGAGGCGCAGCTCACGGCAGGTCACGC
>NZ_CALHHT010000323.1 GCF_938031315.1 uncultured Campylobacter sp. | reverse complement strand
TTAGGCTTTGCGCGGGTTGCGATCTCGCGCAAAGAGCGCAGCTCTAAGGTCGCTAATCGTATTTGTGCGGTATTTAATGCAGCACAAACCCACGTCGCACAAGATCGCGCAGCCTCCGTCCCGCTCGCCGAAATACCGCGCTCAACGTGCCGAACACAGCCGCGCCGCTTTGGAATTTTAAAATTTCGCCGAATTTTAAAGAGCCGCGTTTAAATTTACTCGTTGCGCAGTGTTTGCAATACGTCGATCTGCGTGGCTTTTTTGGCCGGATACCATGACGAAAGCGCCACGATAAGCACCGCGCCGATTAAAATCATCGCCAAATCGCCTAGCGAAAGCTCCATCGGCAGCTTCGAGCTTCCGTAAACGTCGGCCGGCAGATTTACGATGTCGAAGCTTCCGAGCAGCCACACGCCGAATAAGCCCAAAATGAGCCCGAATATGATGCCGCCGCCGCCGATCGTGGCTCCGAGCGCGAAAAAGGTCCTTTTAACCTCCTTTTTGCTCGCACCCAGGCTAAGTAAAAGCGCGATCTCTTGGCGACGGTTCATCACGGTCATCAGAAGCGAACTTACGATATTTAGGCTCGCGACCAGGATTATTAGCATCAGCACGATGAAAAGCGCGCGTTTTTCAAGCGCAAGGGCGCTAAAAAAATTTCCGTTTTGCTGCCACCAGCCCACGGCATTAGCGCCGCTAGGAAGGCTTTTTTTGATACGCTCCAGATCCTTAAACGGATCGTTTGAGAAAACATGCACGCCGTCGAAAGTCCCTTCGTCGTAGCCTAAAATTTTGGCTAGATCGCTCGCATCCGCGTAAGAATACGCCTTGTCGTAGGCGATGAGCCCCGAGCTGAAATCCGCGCGCACATCAAAACGCTTCATCTTGGGGATTAGCGCAAAGCCGCCCGGATCGCTCTTCGTAAAGATCATCGTGATCTTGCTGCCCTCATCCAGCATAAACTCGTCCTTGATCCCGCGCCCTATCATGATGCCGTAGTCCGTTAGATTGGCGTCTTTGGCGCCTGCCGCGACGACGGAGTTGATGCGCTTTTCGTCGTTTAAATTTACGCCGAAAATCAGCCCGCCCTCGAGCTTCTCGCCGCTTTTAGCGATAACTTGCGAGCTAATATACGGGCTAAAGATCAAATCGGGAAAGTCCGCCCGCAGCCCCTCCACGTCGTCTTTTGAAATGCCGCCGCGAAAGTGGCTGTGGATCGTGATCGGGTAGTTCATCGTAAAGAGCTTGCGCTCAAATTCCTTATCGAAACCGTTCATTATCGCCATCGCGACGATCAAGACCGTAAGCCCCACGCCGACGCCCAAGAACGCAAGCAGCGCCGAAAGCGTAATGAAGGGCTGAGAGCGGTCGAATCTGAGATATTTGAATAATAAATACTTTACCAAAAAGCCGTCCTTGTAAAATTTCACATAAAATTTAGCGCTAAATTCTATGTGAAATTTTAAGTATTTTAGAATTTTAAAATTCCAAAATTAGGTTTTGCGCCTTCAAATATGAAAAGCTTCAGCTAGCTTTGAAAAATTTAAAATCACGCCGAAATCTATTTACACGCAATGAAATTCGCCCCCAAGATATCCGATACGACAAATAAAACAGACCTCTTTACCAAAACTTTGAAATTTTAAACCCAAATTCTAAATTTTAAAATTTCAAACGCCTCAAAATTTTAAAATTTTAGAAATTTAAAATCTTTCGGAATTTTAAAATTCTCCAAATTTAAAGGCAGATTTCGCTTAAAAGCTCACCCGTAATCGCATAAATTTAAAATTTTAAGTGCCCGCAGTGTCCTAGCCGCGCACTAAATTTAAGTATCACGCGCTGATTGGCTTGCGTTTTGCCGCACGGCGCACTGTAACGGCGCTGCGAAAACAAGT
>NZ_CALHHT010000322.1 GCF_938031315.1 uncultured Campylobacter sp. | reverse complement strand
TTTAGCCTTCGCGGCGCAAAACAGGGGCAGGATCGACGAGGATTTCGGGGAGTTTAAAGATAGAATTTTCACCGCTTTCATTTTTAATCCGAAGGTACTGCGAAATTCAAAATTCGACTTTGAGCGGATAGAAAAAATCCTCAAATTTAAACCAAATCTCAATTACGGCGGAGATGGCGGTTATTTCTCGCCGCTAAAGCTCGCGATCTTTTTCGGCTCGAAATTTAGCGGCGAGACGGCGAAGCTTTATCACTTTGATAGCGCCGATGCGATGCGGCTTTTAGAGCTTTTGGTGCAAAACGGCGCGGACGTCAAAGCTGACGGATTGCTGCTAGATGCGGTATCGAACGATAATTTTGCGGCGTTTAAGTTCTTGATCGAAAAGGGTGCGCGAGACGCTAAGGGGGCGGTCGGCTCGGTTGCGGGCAGCGAATTAATATTTTTAAGCGACAACAACGTTTCTATTCTCGGATATAAAGAGGCGCTGCCGCTTGCTGCGAGGGAGTTTGCCGCGGGAGCTAAATTTAAAGAATTCCGCGACGGGAGATTATGCTATTTGGACGAAATTTTAAAATTTCAAAGCTTTGCGAGCATCGATAAAAAGGAGATCGAAACGCTTATCAAAGTAGCTGTGGTGCTAGACGACGACGCTGCGGCGGAGTTTTTGCTCTCTCGCGGCCTTTGCGAACAGAAGGAGCTTTGCGAACTTTTAGAGGAGAGGGCAAAAAGATACGACGCTGAAAAAATTTCTAAAATTTTAAGCCGCAAAGGGAAGTAAATTTTAAAATTTACACGGCTGCGGCAGGGCAGAGCAGATAAAATTTGTCATTGCTTAATCGCCTGCCGTTTTGCCATTCGGCGCGCGAAAAAGAGTAAATTTCACTCCGTCTAAGCCGCACCGCTTCGTTTACCAAACGGCTCACTATTGAGCCCATTCGGGCTAAATTTTAATGTATTTTTATCAGACGGCGCCGCGGCGGTAAATTTTAAAATTCCGCCGCTTAGCGCCGAGATTTTGCGGCTGCTTTTAGCTCTAGCGCGCCGCGTTAAATTTATCCAAACCTTGGATCTGTTATTTGGCTCAGTTTGAACAGCTGTTGCGCGAGATTATACGGGCTAGATCCATCATCGCCTCAAAATCGGGCTCGCTCTGCACCTCGCTTACTACTTGCTTGTACACCGTCACGCCGAGGCTGTCGATGATAAATAGGGCCTTCGCGCACAGCCTCGCGAGCGCTCCGCCGCCGATCAGCATGCCGTAAGAGCGGGCGAAATCTTTGGCGCGGAAGTCGCTTGCGAAACGCAGATTTTTGATCCCGTTCGCGGCGCGAAATTTCTCCGCCGCAAAGGGCAGATCCATCGAAACCACGATCGCTTCGGTGTTTCTAAGCCCCGCCGTTAGCTGATCAAATTTACGCAGCTCATCGGCGCATCCTGGTATATCAAGCGACGGTGTCGACATGATGATCTGCACCCGCTCGCTTTTGCCGACCCTGATCTCGCTTAGATCGGGCGCGGCCAGCGTGCATACGGCGGCTTTGTCGCCGAGCTCGAGCTTGCTGCCCGCTAGCGGCGCGGGTTCGTTCATAAACTCTACTTCATTCATTTTTCTCTCCGTTAAAATTTGCCGTAGAGTAACGCAAATTCTTTAAATTTCGGGTAAAATTAGCAAAAAATTTAGGAGACGAAATGGCAGAGGACATCTGGGGCGGCGAAACTAACCCAGCTTGCCTTGCGAATATCAAAAAAAAGGCCGTAAATTTAAACTCCGAAAAGCCGCTAACCGCGGCGCAGGAGAGCTCGGAGCTAAAAGACGCGCAGCAAAGCTTAGGCGATGAAATTTTAAAAAGCTCTGCAAGCGAAAATTATAACGATGAAATTTTAGGCGCAAATTT
>NZ_CALHHT010000321.1 GCF_938031315.1 uncultured Campylobacter sp. | reverse complement strand
CTTATTGATACCTTCCACAGCCGCTTTGAGCTGGACATTATCGCAGCTTGGTGCCGCAAAAAGCGCCGCGAAAGCAAACGGAAGCAATAAAAACTTTTTCATAATTCTCTCCTTAAAAAATTTAGTAATGATATAAAAATTAATATTAATCGGTGCTTTAAATTTAGAGCGAATTTTTGGTGCTGCGAATATGGAATTTTATGCAAGCGTAGCAGCGAACGCAAAAAGTTTATTTGCGGAGCTTAGCCCTAAAAAACGGAATTAGGCGGTATGTCAAGGTAAGGAATTTGTCGGCTCGCCGCACTTAAATACAAACTGCTGAGTTAAATTTCATAGTGCATTTTACGGAATTTACCCAGCTTGCGGGATTAAATTTGATGCCTATAGCACCAGCAAACTCGGTATCAAAAGGATTTAATGCCGCAGGCGAGATAAATCTTACAAGTAAGCGCGCATTTGAGTATTTTAAAGCCATGCTAATTATATCAATAAATAAAATTTAGGCGCGACGATCCGCAAGCGCGTGCCGTAAGATCGCCGCGACAAATTTTACCACAAGACGGCGAGCAAAAATAAGCAACCAGATGCCGCTTACCACGCACAAAGGCGCAAGCGCGATTAGTTATCGTTGATTACGTCCAAAATTTCTCTAGCGTGCACGGCGTAATCATTCGCCATCGATTTTTGAAAGATCCCGCCGATCTGCGCGTACGAGCCCTGACCGCCGCCGAAGAATTCCTCCTCGCCGAAGTTGCGCTCGTTTACGGCGATATTTTGGTTGTAGATCGGCTTTCCGTTTTTAAACATTTTTAGACGTAGATTGTAGCGCACGTAGGGCTTTGCCGAAACGTCGATGCCGTCGGAGCTGTAAAAGCCAAAGCCGAATGAGCTAAGCTCAGGCGCGATAACAAGCCCTTTACCTTGCAGCGCTTTTTCGTCGTCGGTAACGCTTACGCGCCTTAGGTAGGTGCCGAAGAAGCGCTTTGCCTCGCCTGCGACGAACTCGCCGACGTCGATTTTAAGTTCATCGTCTCTGCCTAACTTCGAGCTTGCGACGTAGCTTTTTGTCCCCATTAGCTCGCCAGGGATGTAAATGAGCGCACTTTGCATGGCGTTGGTCGCACTTATAGTGTCGTCAAACGGCGCCACATCGGCGTTTTGATTAAACTGCGCTTCGTATGCGCAACCGCTAAAAAGCGCGCAAACTATTGCGGCTAGAAAGAAATTTTTCATTGTTTGCTCCGTGTAAAAATTTTTGTAATTCTACCCCGCGGGTCTAAATTTTACGCTGAAACGGGCGGAA
>NZ_CALHHT010000320.1 GCF_938031315.1 uncultured Campylobacter sp. | reverse complement strand
TGCTCGCACTCGCTTACTCTTACGCGTCCGCTTAGATTTATCAAGCTCGACGACGGATTTTTTAAACTCGATGACGCTACGCCCGCAGACTGCGTGTATTTGGCGCTTCGCGCGCTGTATAACCGCAAGCCCGATCTTGTGATAAGCGGCATAAATCACGGCGCCAATGTCGCGGAGGACGTGACCTATTCGGGCACGTGCGGAGGCGCGATGGAGGGGGTTTTGCAAGGTATTCCCGCGCTTGCAGTGAGCCAGTTTTACGTCGCGGATTCGCTGCAGCGATACGGGTTTGATCTCGCGTGCGAGCTTGCGGTGGAATTGGTCGAGAAAATCTTTAAAAAAGGCTTTCCGCTGCCGCCGAAGCAGTTTTTAAATTTAAACGTTCCTGCCGTCTCAAAGCAAGATTTTAAGGGGCTAACGGTCGCTCCGTGCGGCGAGAAGCTCTACGACACCGACGCGCAGCTAAATCGCAATCCGCGCGGAATGGAGTATTATTGGCTCGGTAAATCCACGTTCGACTTTGATGCGAGCAGGAACGAAAACAGCGACATTTCGGTGCTTTTTGAGGGGCGGGCGACGCTAAGTCCGATCAAGCTAAATTTGACCGCGCACGAGCAGATGAGGGCTTTGGAAGAATGGACGAGGCTCAAGTAGACCGCTTTTCGCGCTCGCGCCTACTTTTCGGCGAGGATTTCGCAAGGCTGCAAAGCGCTAAAATTTTAATCTGCGGCTGCGGCGGCGTGGGCGGAGCGGCGATAGAGGCGCTGTACCGCAGCGGCGCGGTAAATCTAAGCGTAATCGATTGCGATCGCTTCGAGATCACCAACCAAAACCGCCAGCTTGGAAGCGAGCACGTAGGCGAGCTAAAATGCGAGGTTTTCGCGCGCAAATTTAAAGGCGTAACGCCGATCGCCGCTAGGATTGATGAGGAATTTTTGTCGGAATTTAACCTAGCGCAATTTGATTTCGTAATCGACGCGATCGACGACGTGGGCGCTAAGATCGCGCTTGCGCTGCGCTACAGCGAGGCTGGCGTAGGATTTGTAAGCTCGATGGGCGGCGCAAAGAGGCTCGATCCCGCTAAAATCGAAATCCGCTCAATTTGGCAGACGCAGGGCGATCCGCTCGCGCGCAAGATCAGATCTGAGCTGCGAAAGCGCGGCTTTGCGGGCGATTTTGACGTCGTCTGCTCGAGCGAGCCGCCGCGCGTCAAATCGATGGGCAGCTTCATGGGCGTGACTGCGAGCTTCGGGCTTTTCATCGCAAGCTACGTCGTGCGCAGACTGATAGGCGAGTAAGTTTAAACGCTTAAAATTTCATAGCGTTTCGGCGCTCGGCTTTGGCGATTGCGCTTTGCGGTTAAATTTAAATTTTTGAATGCTTCGTGCTTGCGTTTCGGGCGTACTTTGCGCGCGGCGCGGCTAATAGGCGCTTTCTGGCGCGCGTGCGGATAAAATACAAAGCGGCGAAAGCGGAATTTGACCGAGCGACGAAGATAAAATTTGCTCGGCACGAAGGCGAAATTTCATTTGCCGCGAATGATAAAATTTTATCCGCAAAGTTCGGCGCAGGCCTAGCTGAGAGATAAAATTTAAAGATCGCGATTTGCACGCTTTCGCCGCCGCGTGTATTTTGCGGCGCGGTTCGCACAGTCGCGGCGGGCGGATGCTCTCGCCGAGGTTTAAAATTTAAATGCGGACGTGCGCAATCTGTACAGATCGCGGAAATTTTAAGATTTTAAGGCGCGTCGAGATTTTAAGCGCAATCAAATCCTCACGCAAGCCGCGTAGCGACCGAGCCGCGCATAAAATACGAGCGAGTCTTAAATCAGCCGTACGGCTAGGCTGCTGATGAAATTTAAAATTTGCCAAGCCGCGATAAAATTTAAAAGAGCAAATGATGATAAAAAAAGGAGCGAGAGATGGATGAAATTTTTACCCGCACGAGCGTGCGAAGTTTTAGCGAGCAGATGCCTACGGATGGGCAAATCGAGCAAATTTTAAAAGCCGCGATGCAAGCACCTAGTGCTGCAAATCAGCGCCCGTGGGAATTTTACGTCGTTAAAAACAGGGAGCTTTTGTCGCTTCTAAGCGGCGTGAGCTCCTACGGCGACTACGTCAAGGACGCGCCGCTTGCGATCGTGATCTGCTTCAAAAAGGACGGATCGAAATTCCCCGCCTATGTGCCGTTTGACTGCGCCTGCGCGGCGATGAATATCTGGCTTTGCGCCGAAGGCTTGGGGCTCGGTACCGTGTGGTCGGGGATCGCGCCCGAGCCTTACCGCATGGGGCGCGTGCGCGAAATTTTAAGTCTGCCCGCGCAACTAGAGCCATTTTGTATCA
>NZ_CALHHT010000319.1 GCF_938031315.1 uncultured Campylobacter sp. | reverse complement strand
GTTTTTGTGCTCCTGCGCTCTGGTTTTGATCGCGCTCATGAGGCCTTTTACGTCCTCGATAATAAGCCCCATGCTGCTTTTGATCTGAAGCGCGACGGCGGTATCGATGCAATCCGAGCTAGTCATGCCGTAGTGTACGAAGCGGCTCTCCTCGCCCAGGCTCTCGCTCACGCTCGTTAGAAATGCGATTACGTCGTGCTTAGTCGTCTTTTCGATCTCGTCGATGCGTGCTACGTCAAATTTAGCATTTTTGCAAATTTTCTCACAGTCCGCATCGCTGATGAAGCCTAGCTTATTCCACGCTTTGACCGCGGCCTTTTCGACCTCCAGCCACGCACCGTATTTTGCCTTCATATCCCACTTCTGCGCCATCTGCTTGCGCGAATATCTCTCTACCATTTTGCAACCTTTGCTCGAATTTTTGTATAATGATGGCAAGATTATATAAAAGCGGGGCTGAAATTTTAATATGGGCTATGAAAAGCGAAGTTTGGGCGTGTTTGAAGGGCGTAAAATTTATGAAATTTTACTCGGTCTCGGATACGATATGAGAAGCGCGCAACGTATTTGCGACAAGCGCAGGATCGTCGATGCAAACGATCTGAATTTACACAAAAACTCGGTCGCGCAGGGCGAAATTTTTATGATCGATTACAAATGCGAGCCGCGCGGGCTGAAGCCGATTTTTGAGTGCGACGAGTTCGTGGCGTTTGATAAGCCAAGCGGCATCCTAAGCCACC
Organism: uncultured Campylobacter sp.; assembly: GCF_938031315.1. Taxonomy (GTDB): domain Bacteria; phylum Campylobacterota; class Campylobacteria; order Campylobacterales; family Campylobacteraceae; genus Campylobacter_B. The sequence continues at coordinate 1,116 of NZ_CALHHT010000319.1, read as the reverse complement.
CCAGCGGCAGAAACTCCCCTTACAATATGTACGACGAGATCTGGTCGCTATACGGGCAGGATGCGTGCGTCGCGCACAGGCTCGATCTCGAAACCAGCGGCGTTTTGATCGTCGCGAAAGATAAAAACGCGGCGCGAAAGCTAAAGGACTGCTTTGAACAGCGATCCGTGATGAAAAGATACATAGCGCTCGTGCGCGGGGATCTGCGACGCGGATCGCGCGGGCGTTTGCAAGGCATGGCGCGCGATGGCGCGCGGGAAGATCGCGCCGCGTCCGGCTTGGATGAAATTTGCGGATCTAAATTTGCCGAGGGTGCTGCGAGCCTAGACGGCGTATTGAGCTTAGATGGCGCACATGTTTCGGCAACGAGCGTGCACGGTAGATTTGGATCTGACGTTTTAGCTAGCGGCGCGGGTGATAAATTTAGACAGGCTGCTACGATGGACGATACGGGCGGTGAATATAAAACTTGCGCTTCACAAGCGGCTAAATTTGTTCCCAATACTTTGGGCATAAATTTGAAAGAATTTGAGCCCGGGAAGTACGCTAAATTTAGCGAAAAGTTGAAATTTTTAGAGGGCTTCGAAGGTTTTATGATAGATGCTCCGATCGCGCCTAGCGGTGAGTTTGCGGATATCAAAATCCGTATGAAGATCGCTGCGGACGGCAAGGAAGCGGTCACGCTGATCCGTCCGCTGAAATACTTCGCTGATATTGACGCAAGCCTGACCGAGTGCTATCCGCTCACGGGCAGACAGCATCAAATTCGCCTGCATTTGTTCCACGTGGAACATAGTATTTTGGGCGAACCGCTCTATGGCCTCTCGCGGCCGCAAGTGGAGAAAATTTTAGATAAAGAGATGAGTGAAATCGAGCGAATTTTAACGACCGGCGCTCCGAGATTGCTACTGCATGCGGATGAAATTTGTTTTGAGCTAGGTGGCAAACGATATGAGATAAAGAGCGAATTTGACGCTGCGAGCGAGTTTTATAATTTCGCAAAATCGGTAAAATTTAGATAGGGCTCGACAAAATTTTAAATGACCTGGGGGACTATTTTTATGACGAGAGCTTTATTTTTACTTGCGAGTTTTTGAAAAATTTTATGGCGCAGCG
>NZ_CALHHT010000318.1 GCF_938031315.1 uncultured Campylobacter sp. | reverse complement strand
TTTCTCTTATGCTTAAATTTAGTCCCGTCGCGGTGCTCATATTGCCCGTCGTATAAGAGCCCGTGCCCTCGGTAGTGGACAGATCGGCTTTGCCCGTGACGTTTATGGTGCCGAGATTATCGCCGTCCGAGCTCTGCAGCGTAGAATTTTCTGCGCTACTGCTTTGTGACGCAGAATTTTGTGCAATGCCTTTAGTAGCGGAACTTACGACGGCGTTGCCCTACGGCGCGGAATTTACAGCGGTAGGGCTTCCAGGCTTTTGCGCAGAGCTTTGCGACGCTGCACTATTAGAGGATAAATTTGAAATAGGCGATGTAGAACTCCGCGATGTGGCGGCTGTGCGCGAGCTTTGCGACGACGAAATTTTAGAGGCAGAGCTTGCAGCGGACGAGTTTTGAGAAGCGCCGCTATTTTGCGCCGCAGTAAGCCAAAACGGCGAGCAAAGTAGCGCAAAAGAGAGTAAAATTTTGCCCTTTTTCATAAAAATCCTTTTTAGATTTTATAATCCATATCAATTTACTGGCGGGATTATCTTACAATTCTTCTTAAATAATAATAAAATTTTTAATAAACTAAATCATAAAATTTTATATGTAATTACTAATTTAACGGAATTTAATAAGATCTATTGACGAATTCTTAAGCAAAATTTATATAAATTTTAAAAAGTATATAAATTTGAAAAACGAAGGATTTAAAATTTTAAAATTTTAAAATTCCGCCACTTTAAAATAACATAAGCGACGGAATTTAGCGCTTATCGGCGTTTGGTCTTGCGATTACGATAGCACTAGCACCGGTACAAGCGCATTGTGCAAGATATCCTCGGAGACGCTGCCTAAAAAGAGCTTTTTGAAAAATCCCTTCGTAAAGGCTCCCGTGGCGATCAGATCGAGCTCATTAGCGCGACGATATTTGATGATCTCATCGGCGGGCACTTCCGCTTGGATGTATTTGAAAGTGGCGTTTTGAGTGCCTAAAATTTCTCGCGCCAGATCCAGCGTCCGCTCGCCCTCTGTGGCATCGAGATTGATGTGCAAGACATGTTTATGTGCGCTCGCAAGAAGCTTTGAGCTCTTTATAAACTCAAGCGTTCGCTTTGCTGCATCGGTGCCGTCAAACGCAATGAGCACGGAGTTAATAGGTGAAAATTCCTTATTCACGAGCAGCGACGGCACGTGAAGCTCCTTTATTAGCACGCTTGCGTTAAAGCCTACGTCCTCGTTATTTGAGCCCTTGATACCGAGTACAAAAATTTCAGCTTCGTCCTTGTACTCGGCGATAACGTCGATGAAATCGCCATCTTTAATGATCTTACTCGCCTTTACGCCCGCAGCAGTCGCAGCGCAGATATATTCATCCAGCATTGCTTCGGCTTCTTCGTGGTCCTTTTCTGCATCCACGCCGCCTAGTGTGGGACTTCCGTAGCTATTTGCAAGGATATCATTCTCTCCTAGGACGATTCCGCCTGCGGCTAGCCCATAAAAATTCTCGCCAAGCTCCGGGATTTCAACCACGTGAATAAACACGAGCTCGGCACCCAAGGTTTTAGCGACGTAAATTCCGTAATCTCTAACCGCTGGGGCAAGCGCATTTTGATCGACGCAAGTGATGACCTTTTTCATTTTTCGTCCTTTTAAAGATAAAATTTTAATCAAAATAAGCTTATCAAATTTTGTATAAAAGTTATTTAAATTCGGCGGATTTGAATGCGGC
>NZ_CALHHT010000317.1 GCF_938031315.1 uncultured Campylobacter sp. | reverse complement strand
GCGAAAGTGCGTGAAAAAACCCATCAGCCTAAACTCCCCCGCCTTGCACAGCCTAAGCGCCTCGTCAAGCTCGCTCGCGTCGATGCCGTTTCTATGCATCGCGGTATCTACGGCGATGTAAATTTTAACGCCCCTCTTAAGGCGCGCGAAGTAGCCAAGATCGTTTGCCGCGTAGCAAAACCGCTCGTCCTCAAGCCCGCTTGGAATGTGCGAAAGCACTAAAATTTCGCCGAATAGATCCGCGATCTGCGCGGCTTCGCTCATCGTGCGCACGACCGCCTTGTCGATACCGAAGCTCGCCGCAGCCTCGCAGCAGAGCCTAGAGCCGTGGCCGTAGGAGTTGTCTTTGGCGACTAGGAAAATTTTATCCGCGCCGCCTACTTTGGCCGCGATCTGCGCGAGATTATGCAGATATGCCGCGCGATCGAGCAGTATCTCAGACATCGAAGTTCACTCCGTACGCGCGGTAGAGATAGGGCAGCAGCTTGCGCGCGGCGTAGTCGTAGCCGTAAAATTTCGCGTAAACCTCCTTCAGGCTAGCTACACCTGCGCGCTCGAAATCAAATACGTCAGTACCTGCGATCTTAGGCACGCGCTCGTCTAAAAATTTAAAAAATTCCGCCCTGGCGCCCAAAAGCTCTTTGATATTTTTTTCGACGAGCTCTTTTTGCCCGATTGCTTCGCTGTTTTTTTGCATTTCACATCCTTGATTTAAATTTATCATCAAATTTTACCCTGGCGATATTTAGCATTTTTTCAAAATTTCTAAAAATACGCTTTGCATCTTATCTCTAAAGCCCGCGCTGCCGGCCTCGAAGCGAGTTACGATCACGGGCGTGGTGTTGCTCGCGCGCACGAGCGCCCAGCCGTCGTCGAACCGCACGCGGATGCCGTCTATCTCGATTACGTCGCGCACGGCGGGAAGCTCCTCTATACCGCTATGAATACGCGCTTTGACTGCCTCGATGATCTCAAATTTGCGCTCCTCGCTCGTATTAAATTTTATCTCGTCGGTGCTAAACGTCCGCGGCAGCTTGTCCAGCTCGCCGTCAAGATCAAAGCCGAGCTTGACGAGCTCGAGCACGCGCATCATCGCATACACGGCGTCGTCGAAGCCGAAATATCGCTCCTTAAAATAGATATGCCCACTAACTTCGGCGGCAAGGTCGATGCCTAGCTCCTTCATCGCCTTTTTGATATTGCTGTGGCCGGTCTTGCCCATGAAGCTTTTGCCGATCTTATCGATGGTATCGTACATCGCCTGCGAGCATTTGACCTCGCCTAGGATGCGCGGGCGGTTCATGTTTAGAGCCAGTAGGCAGGCCAGCTCGTCGCCTTTTATGTTGCGGCGCGGCGTAAGCACGGCGATCCTATCGGCATCTCCGTCAAAGCCGAAGCCCAAAGCCACGTCGTCTTGCCTCATCGCGGCTTTAAGATCCGCTAAATTTTTCTCCTCGCTGGGATCGGGGTGGTGGTTTGGAAAGTTGCCGTCGGGCTGCGGAAATAAAGCTTTAGCGTTTAGCTCCAGCCTTTCGATGATTTTAGTAGCAGTAACGCCCGCGGCGCCGTTTGCGCAGTCGATAATAAAAGGCGCGGCAAAACCCTTAAGAGCCGCAAATTCCTTCTCAAAATATGCTAAATACTCGCTTAAAATGTCGTACCTCTGGGCGCTTGGATCAGTTGGAATTTCAAAATTTGAACTCATCAGCTCCCGCACCTGCGCGCCTAGACGTTTCAAATCTTCGCCAAAGAAGCTGTCCGTGCCGATCGTGATCTTAAAGCCGTTGTAATTTTTGGGATTGTGCGAGCCGGTGATCATTACGTTTGCGTCAAATTTATGCGTAAATACGCTAAAATAGCCCACCGGCGTCGGCAGCAAGCCGATATTATAAACTCGCAGTCCGGCGAAATTTAGCCCGCTTACGAAATAGCCGAAAAGCTCATCCGCGCTAAGGCGGGCGTCGTATCCCACGCTAACGCGCTCAAGCCCGAGATTTGCGATATGTTTGCCAAGAGCAAAGCCGATTGCCTTTACGCTGCGCTCGTTTAGCTCCTCGCCCACGATGCCGCGAATATCGTATTCTCTAAAGATATCTTCGATCATAAAATTCCTTTAAATTTAAATCGCGGTATTTTATAAAAACTTGCTTAATATTTATATTATAAATGATAAAATCGCCGCTAAAATTCCAAAGGATGGTTATGAAAAAATTTATTCTAGTGGCGATTTTAGCGGCTTTTGTTTGCGCGGGCGATTACGAGCTCGTAGGTAGCGTAAATACTTCGTTTAGAATTTTTGGCAAAGACGATCGCATCGAAGTTATCGCGGTTAAAGATCCTAAGGTTGATGGAGTGACCTGCTACGTCTCTTATGCCAAAAAAGGCGGCGCCAAAGAGATCATCGGCGTGGAGGAGGATCGCTCCGAAGCCTCTGTGTCGTGCGTGCAGACAGCGCCTAAAATCATCATCAAAGAGGAGCTGAAAAAAGAGGATATTTTTGAAAAACGCAGCTCGTTGATCTTCAAAAAGACCCACGTAGTTAGGCTTTACGACGCGGTGCAGGGCTCGCTAATCTATTTGGTTTATTCAGATAAAGTGATCGACGGCTCGCCTAATAACTCGATCTCGGCAATCCCGTGCCACCAAGCCGTGGGCGACGTGTGCGAGCTCGCATATACCCAAGGCAAAAAATAATAAGAAGGAATTTCGCAAAGATAGAATTTTATCGCAGCGGAATTCTAAATTAGAAATTACGCTATGAGATGGCGCATAAAATTTACATAGAATTTTGCCAAATTCTGCAGCATTTTACAAAATTTATCCGCGCCGTTAAATTCCTGCGCGAATGCCTAAGATGAGAATTTTACCGCTTTATCAGAGCATCTTAACGCATATTCGCGCTACGCTAGCAGGCGTGCGCTTGCAAGTCGTAAAATGAAAAATTAAGCAATTTTTGCTAAAATCTCGCGATTTTGAAAACCCTCATAAATCTAAAGGAAATCGATGAAGACATTTTTTAGTATGGAGTGCGCGTCAGTGATGCTACTGATTTTGGCGCTAGCCTGTGCGATCGCCACTTTCGTAGAGACCGCTTACGGTACGGAAGTAGCTTGGGCGATGGTTTATTCTACTGCGTGGTTTGGCGCGCTGATGGTGCTTTTGGGAGTAAATTTAACCTACAATATCTATCGCTACCGCATGATTAAACTTCGCACGCTGCCTGCGCTAATCTTTCACGCAAGCTTTTTGTTTATGCTTGCTGGAGCGATTTTGACTAGATATTTCGGCTTTGAGGGCAATATCCATATAAGAGAGGGCGGCGAGAGCTCGATCGTAACGACTAAAGACGAGGTCGTTCAGCTTCTTACTTTAGGCAATGACGGCGAGTTTATATCTGCTGACGAGAGTAAATTTTTAAACGGCGCAGGACGGATGAACTTCGATCTCAATCTAGACGTAGAGGGCAGGATCGCAAATTTAAAATTTAAAGAGCTCGTAGAACACGGCGAGCTAAAATGGGTGCAAGATCCGACCGGACAGGCTCCTGCGCGCGTGGAGCTATTATTTTCCAACAACGTTGGCAGCCAAAACGTCTCCTTGCAATCAGGCGAGAGCATGGAGATAGGCGAGCTTAGTATCACTTTTAATGCAGAGCCTAAAAGTAAGAATTTCATCTACATAAAATCCAAAGACGGCAAATTTTATCTAAACTCAAGTCTTGATATAAACGCCACTAAAATGGCTGATATGAGCACTGCGACGCTTAAGAGAAACGAGGATAATCCGCTAGGCAATCTCTTGCTTTACAGCTTCGATGGAATAAATTTCGCCCCCGTTAGCCTGCTTAGCTCCGCGGTCGAGAAATTTGTTCCGGTAGCTGCGAATTTACCGGGTGAGCCCGGCGTAGTAGCTACGCTAAGCTTTGCGGGGCAGAGTCGCGAAATCTACGTGCCTAGGGATTCGCATGGCGCTAGCTATAAGGTGGGAGATAAGAATTTCATCGTAGCCTTGGCGCCAAAGATGCTTCATCTGCCTTTTAAAATCGCGCTTCGCGACTTTGTGATGGATCGCTATCCAGGCACCAATTCGCCCTCCGGATATAAAAGCGAAATCACGCTAAAAGACGGCAATACGAGCTTTGATTATGATATTTTTATGAATCACGTGCTCGATTACGGCGGATACCGATTTTTCCAAAGCTCATACGACACGGATGAGCGTGGTACCGTGCTTTCGGTCAATAAAGACCCCGGCAAAGTTCCAACTTACATCGGCTATTTTTTGCTTTGCGTGGGGATGTTTTTTAACTTTTTCAACCGAGGCTCGCGCTTTTTCAAGCTCTCGCGCTTAATCAGCGAAAATACGCATCTTGCTCGAGAAAAAGATGTAAATTCTAAAAATTCCGCGTCTAGCTCGGTGTCCGTAAGCTCTGCAGAAAGCTCTGCATCAAAACGCGCCAAAAAAACGCGACGCGGCACTAAAGGTGCGGCATTGGCATTAATAGGCGCATTGGCTTTGAGCTTGGCTGCATTGTATCCTAGCGCAGCAAATGCCGAACAAAACTCCACTACTCAAAATTCTAGTTCCGTCTCAAACACAGCTACAGAAAATTCCGCGCCGCAAAGCCCTGCTAGCGTGCAAGATCCGGCTTCGCAAAATTCCGCGCCGAATTCCACCGCTGAAAATTCCAATCAAAGCTCCGCTTCGCAAGAATCTGCAGCGGAACAAGACTCCGTCCCACCGCATAATTTTTCTACTATGGGAGGCGAGCTAGCCGTGCCGAAATTTGATCCTAAATTTAGTGAGGATTTAGCAAGCCTCGTAATTCAGGGATTTGATGGGCGAATGGAGCCTTTTGATACCGTTTCTAGGGAGCTTTTAAATAAAATTTACCGTGCCGACAACTACAAGGCGCCAAATGGCGAAATTTTAAACCATAACGCCGCCGCGCTTTCTTTTATGCTAAATCAAAGCTACTGGAGGCGTGCGCCAATCATCAAGGTTAGCGAGCCGGAGCTTAAAAAAATTCTAGGTATGGATGAGAAGCAAAGCCACGCCAGTATGATGGATTTTTTTGAATTTAAAGGGGGCGAGAGCTATTACAAGCTCGATAAAATGGTCGAGGAGATCAACCGCAAGCCTTTGGGCAATCGCGGTGTGCTAGATAAAGAGATCATCAAGGTAAATGAGCGCGTAAACGTCTTTTACTCGGCGTTTATGGGGGATTATTTTAGAATTATTCCGGTTAAGAACGCTAAAAATAACGAGTGGCTTTCGCCGCTATATCTAGGCGATGCGCTGGATCAAAACGAATCTGCTGAAGTTAAAAAGATGATGGGAATATTTGTTTCGTCCGTGGTCTATGCCCAAGAAAGCGGGGATTGGAGTGGCGCGGAAAAGATGCTAAGCTACGTCAAAAAATACCAAGCGCAAAACGGTGCAAACCTAATGCCTAGCGAGA
>NZ_CALHHT010000316.1 GCF_938031315.1 uncultured Campylobacter sp. | reverse complement strand
CAGATCGCGCGGATTGGAGCGATCGACTTGGATCATCTTCGGAAGAGTGATGATTTTGCCGATGATAGGGATGTCTGCGATCTCCTTTTTAGCGATCCAGCAGATATCGGCGGGATGAGTCTCTTCAAGCACGACGATATCCATTATGCTTTGGTGGTTGGCGATGAGTAGCTGCGCGCGCGGATCGGGGGTGCCCACGATCTGTATGTCATATCTGGCGCCGAAATGCTGAAGGCGCCCCCAAATGCGGCGGAAGCGGCGATGAGATGAGTTTTTCACCGTCATAGCGATTACGACCCAAACGACGGTTAAAATAAACCAAAACGCGTAAAATAGCGCTCTAATCCTTGACAAGCTCATCCTTTTTTACCCAGCCGATCTTATTGCCGCCCAGCATAATTTTGTAAAAATCCTTATTCGTGGCTAAAATTTCGACCTTTTCGGCATTTTTGGTTACGTAAAATACCGTGGAGCTTTGCATAGGCAGAATTCTAACGGGGGAATTTTGCGCGATACTGCCCGTGCCGTAAGGTCTTTGTACGTAGAAATTTACCGCCAAAATCAACACCGCAAAGATGAGCGGCGTGATATTTTTGCTAAGCAGAAACATCACCAAAAGCCCGGCTGCAAGAGTATAAATCGCGATCTGCTTGTAGGCTTCAAATTTACTCTCTTTCGGATTTAGTCCGATCTGCGTGCTAAGATCCTCGGCGCGCGGGTTGAGCTCAAGCCCGAAATTTTCAAATTTTTTCGTCTGGAGATTGAAGTAGCTGAAGTCTAAATTTGTGACGTTATTATCCACGACGGCGAAATAATATCCGCTCTGACTCGCGTATGTGCCGCGCACGGAGTCCACGCCCTGCTTGATGATGGCGGGATTATCGATGTAAAAGGAGCCGATCGCGCCGTTTCGCACGCCAAGATCGAGCGTGAGTAAATTTGAAGCGTCGTCAAATTTGGCGGTTTTATAGTTTTTAAGTTTCAGCTCGTCGGCTACGATATGCGAAAAATTAGGCTTCGTATCAAGCTTCATAAATTCCGGATTATCAGGTTTGATAGAGCTTTTTTCAAAAAATTCTCCATTGCGCTGCAAGGTCAAAACGAGCTCATTTATCTTATCGCTCTTATCGCTTGCCGCAAACCACAGCGTCGTCTCAAACATCTCGTCGCCCTCAATCCACGTAAGATTGTCGGCATTAAGCCACTTCATACCATTGGTGCGGCTGATCTCTAGCTTTGGCTTGACGGTGATTTTCTGCCCCAAATATACGGCGAAATCAATCTTAAAAATTTGATTGCAATACACCTTCCTAGGCATCCCGCTGGCTTTTAGCGTAAGCTCCTTAGGCTTAATGTCCTGATAGACCTTATCGTCGGATACATCAAGATCGACTTCGTTAGTAGGCGCCAAAGCCTTAAGATCGTCGATGCTTAGATTATCCATCGACATAACCTCTTTTTTATTATACTTCAGCATCACTTTGGAATTATCGCGCGTCTGCGGCTCGTCGGGCTTATCCTCAGCTTTTTTCGGCGCGTATTTACTTAGATCATCAAGCGAATCGATCTCAATCTCCGGCGCAGCAAACGCAAGCGTGCAGACACCTAAAATAGTAAGAATTCTTTTTAGCAAATTAAGCCTTTTAGCATTTTCTCTCCGTCCGTGCCGCCCAAAATAGGCTCTATCGCGCGCTCAGGATGCGGCATCAGACCGAAAATCTTTTTGTTTTTATCGCAAATCCCGGCGATTGCGTCCACCGAACCGTTTGGATTTAGATCGGCGCCCTTTGCATCGCAATACTTCAAAAGCACGCAATCCTCGTCGTATAGCGATTTTAGCGTATCGGCATCCGCGTAATAATTGCCCTCGCCGTGCGCGATCGGGATATTTAAAATTTCGCCCTTATCGCAACAGCGCAGAAATTCATTGTCGTTTGAAACGACGCGCAGATGGTGAAATTTTGAGATGAAGCTTAAATTTATATTTCTACTCATCGCTCCTGCAAGCAGCTTCAGCTCCAAAAGCATCTGAAAGCCGTTGCAGATACCCAAAATATAGCCGCCCTTTCGCGCGTGATCAAGCACCACCTGCATTACGGGGCTAAATTTAGCAATCGCCGCGGTTCGCAGATAATCTCCGTGGCTAAAGCCGCCAGGAAGCACGATCAGATCGGCGTTTATGTCGGTTTCTTTATGCCAGATTATCTGCGTTTCGCAACCGAGCTTATCAAAGGCGTATTTGGTGTCGCGCTCGCAGTTGGTGCCGGGGAAATTTACGATCGCTACCTTCATATCACGATCTCGTAGTCTTCGATGACGGTGTTTGCCAAAATTTCATCGCACATCCTAGCGACGTCGGCGTAAATTTTATCCCTATCCTCGCCGTTTAGCTCAAGCACGATCTGTTTAGCTACGCGCACGTCCTCTACTCCGCTAAAGCCAAGCGAAGCGAGGGCGTGTTTGACCGCCTTGCCCTGCGGATCAAGCACGCCCTCTTTAAGTCTTACGTTTACGATTACCTTCATCGCTTATCCTAAAATTCTACGCAAGACCTCTTCGTAGGCCACTTTTACGCTACCGAGATCCTGTCTGAATACATCCTTGTCGAGCTTCTTGTCGGTCTGTTTGTCCCAAAAGCGGCAGCTATCGGGGCTGATCTCGTCTGCAAGCAGAATATTACCGTCGCTATCCCTACCGAGCTCGATCTTGAAATCCACTAGCTTTAAATTTCGCTCGTCGAAAAATTTAACCAAAATTTCATTGATCTTGCGCGCGATATTTTTAAGCTCGTCAAGCTCGCTTTGGCTCTTTACGGCGCCGAGCAGCACGCAATGCTCGTCATTTAGTATCGGATCGCCCAGATCGTCGTCTTTGTAGCAAAACTCCACCAGCGTAAACGGAAGCTTCGTGCCCTCTTTGATGCCCAGGCGCTTTGTAAGCGAGCCAGTGGCGATATTGCGAGCGATGATCTCAAGAGGGAAAATTTTACATTTTTTCACGAGCTGCTCGGTCGGACTGATCGTCTCAACAAGCGCAGTGGCGATGCCGTGCTTTTTAAGCAGATCAAAAATTAGCGTCGAAATTTTACAATTCAGCGCGCCTTTGCCGCTCTCTTCGGCTTTTTTGACGCCATTAAACGCCGTCAGCGAATCTTTAAATTCCGAGATCAAAAGGTCGTCACTTTCGTTAACCGACCACATCTTTTTGCCCTTGCCTTCGTAGATGAGCTCTTTTTTGGTAGCTTGCATCACACTCTCCTTACTTGATGTTTAGAATTTTTATCGCGTCTATTGCGGTTTTTAACTGGATATCGTTATTAATCTGCTCTGCGGTGATGAAATTTTTCTCATCCTTTTTCTGAGCATCTTTTTTCTTGGTCTCGACCTTGGCTAGCTCGCCTTGCAAATGCTTTTTGAGATCGGCTTCTTTTAGCGAGAATTCATCCTCGTCGCGGCTCGGCACCTTGCCCGGCGCCACTATGAGATCAGGCGTCACGCCCACCGCTTGGATGGTGCGACCGCTTGAGAGATAGTAGCGAGCTATGGTAAGTCGCAGAGCTTCTTTATCCTCTATCGGCAGGATCACCTGCACGCTTCCCTTGCCAAAAGTTTTTTCACCAACCAGCACGGCGCGCTTTAGATCCTGAAGCGAGCCGCTTACGATCTCGCTCGCGCTCGCGCTGCCGCCATTAACCAAAACCACAAGCGGTAGATCGGTGATCTTCTTTTTAGGATCGGCGTTATGCGCTTCGGTTTCGTTTTTCGCGCGCCCTTTTTGAGAGACAATAAGACCTTTGCTTACGAATAAATTTACAAGCCCGATCGCTTGATCCAAAAGCCCGCCCGGGTTGTTTCGCAGATCCAAAATAATACCCTTGGCATCTCTGTGCTCTTTTATAAATTTGCTCGCATCCGGAACTACGTGCTGATCGAAATTTGTAACGCGCAGATATAAAATTTTATCTTCCTCGATCATCTTAGCATAGACGGATTCTACTTTGATTATGTCGCGGATAATCTCGACGTCGAAAGGCTTGCTAACACCCTTGCGCACGATAGTTAGAGTGATTTTGGTTTTCGGCTTGCCGCGCATTTTTGAGACCGCATCGTCGATCGTGATGCCGAAGGTCGCGTTGCCGTCGATACGCAAGATCACATCGTTAGCCTGAATGCCCTTTTTATCGGCAGGAGTCCCCTCGATAGGCGAGATGACGGTCAGAGCGCCGTCTTTCATACCCACCTGAATTCCAAGCCCACCGAACTCGCCCTCAGTCTGGACTTTCGTATCGTTAAACGCCTTTTCGTCCATATAGCTTGAGTGCGCGTCGAGGTTATTCATAAGCCCCGAGATCGTCTTGTCCACAAGCTCCGAGAAGCTCATCTCATCGACATAATTGTTTTCGACGATAGCAAGTGTTTTAGTAAGCTTGGCTAGCGCCTCCAGACGCGTTTTTTCGCTGTCTGGTTTTTTAGTCGCATTGACCTCTCTGGCTTGTAAATTTCCGGTAAAAAAACTAACGCCTAAAAATAGAGAAAATATGAATCCCAAGCCGAAAAAGAGGTGTTTTTGTCGCAAAGTTTATCCTTGAAAGTAAAATGGAGTGAATTTTATAGAAAATTGGCTAAAAATAAGGTAAATTTCATACGAAATTTGCGCGTTTACGAATAAATTTAAGCCGAAAATTTTAAAATCTCACTAAAAAACCTTGACATAAAGACACTAAAGTTATATAATACTTCCAATTCAACTTTAGGAGAAAATTTATGAACGAAACTATTGAAATTTTAACCGACAAAATGCGCTCTTTGCTCGAAAGCAGCGTTTCTTTGGCGATCCATTCCAAAAATAGCGAAGTGGGCGTATTGCACATGTTCTGGGCTTTGGTAGCCGACAGCGGCTCGGTGCTAAATCAAATTTTTAATAAATTTAGCATCGAAAAGACCGCGGTCGAGCTTGAGATCAAAAGCGAAATTTCAAATTTGCCGACCAGCTCAAACGTCACGAAAGAAAACGTGCGTATCTCACGCGAGCTGATGAACTCGCTAGAGGTCGCAAAAGGGCTGATGACGAGCTCGGGCGATAAATTTATCGCCGTAGATACCTGGCTGATTGCAAATTTAAACGCAGATCCGCTAAAGAAAATTCTGTCTAAATTTGCAGATCTTAGCGAGATCAAAAAAGAGCTAGAGGCGCTTCGCGGCGGCAAAAGCATCGATTCGCAAACCGCCGACGAGACGCTTGAGGCGCTTAGTAAATTCGGCGTCGATCTCACCGCCAAGGCAATCGCGGGCGAGCTCGATCCGGTCATCGGTCGCGACGAGGTGATCTCGCGAATGATGCAAATTTTAATCCGCAAGACGAAAAATAATCCTATCCTGCTCGGCGAACCGGGCGTAGGAAAAACCGCGGTCGTCGAGGGTCTTGCGCAGCTGATCGCCAAAAAAGAGGTACCGCTCAGCCTGCAAAACAAACGCGTCATAGCGCTTGATATGAGTGCGCTGATCGCGGGCGCGAAGTACCGCGGCGAGTTTGAAGATAGGCTCAAAGCCGTCATAAACGAGGTCGTAAAAGCCGCGAACGTCGTGCTTTTCATCGATGAAATTCACACCATCGTAGGCGCGGGCGCAAGCGAAGGCTCGATGGATGCCGCAAACATCCTAAAGCCCGCCCTTGCGCGCGGCGAGCTGCACGCGATCGGCGCTACGACGCTGAAAGAGTACCGAAAGTATTTTGAAAAAGACGCCGCGCTTCAGCGCCGTTTCCAGCCCGTAACGGTCGCGGAGCCTAGCGTGAGCGAGGCTACGGCGATCCTGCGCGGCATAAAGGAGCGGCTAGAGGTGCATCACAACGTCACCATCACCGATAGCGCGCTTGTGGCGGCTGCAAGGCTAAGCGACCGCTACATCAGCGATAGATTTTTGCCGGATAAGGCGATCGATCTCATTGACGAAGCGGCGGCGGAGCTTAAAATGCAGATCGAAAGCGAGCCCAACGAGCTTGCCAAGGCCAAGCGCGACATCCTCACGCTTCAGGTCGAAAAGGAAGCCCTTAAGATGGAGGATGACGGCAAAAACGACGAGCGGCTCGCGCAAATCGACAAAGAGATCGAAAATTTAACCGAGCAGAAAAACGCGCTTCAGGCTAAATTTGAAAACGAAAAGTCCGTATTCGGCGGCATCAGCGAGGCGAAAAAAGCAATCGACAGCCTCAAAAACGAAGCGAGCTTAGCAAGACGCAACGGCGATCTTAGCAAGGCTGCCGAGATCGAATACGGCAAGATCCCCGCCGCACAGGCGAAGGTCAAGGAGCTTGAGGCGAAGTGGGACGCGATGAAAGAAAACGGCGTGCTTTTGCGAAACCGCGTGGACGAGGAGAGCGTGGCCGAAATTTTAAGCAAGTGGACGGGCATCTCGGTAAGCAAAATGCTCTCCTCCGAAAAGGAGAAATTCCTCCACATCGAGGAGCATCTAAAAGAGAGCGTCGTGGGGCAGGACGAGGCGCTGCACGCCATCGCTCGCGCCGTCAAGCGCAACAAAGCGGGGCTCGTAAACGAAAACCGCCCGATCGGAAGCTTTTTGTTTTTGGGTCCTACCGGCGTCGGCAAGACCGAGAGCGCGAAGAGCTTAGCTAGATTTTTATTCGACGATGAGCGGGCGATGATCCGATTTGATATGAGCGAGTATATGGAAAAACACAGCGTCAGCCGCCTGCTCGGCGCGCCTCCTGGATACGTGGGCTACGACGAGGGCGGACAGCTTACCGAAGCGGTGCGCAGAAAGCCCTACTCCGTGCTGCTTT
>NZ_CALHHT010000315.1 GCF_938031315.1 uncultured Campylobacter sp. | reverse complement strand
GTATGAATTTTTACCGCAGTCGCGCGGTAAAATTTTAAATTTGCGGCGAGTTTCAAAAATTTAACGTAGCCCTTGCGTTGCAAGTTTAAAGTTCGTCGCGGCTTAAAATTTCATGCCGTGCGTTTTAAAATTTAAAACGCACGTTGCGATCCGAAAATTTAGCCGTGCGAGTAAAATTTGCCGATCTGTCTGCACTGCATCGTTTGCGCTACGACTTATTTCGCGCTTTACAGACAGAGCTTTAAATTTACGTCCGTGCCTTGTATTCGAAGAAGCGCGCGGACTTAGATAAAATTCCGACTCGCGCCGCATAAAACAAAATCCGATTTGTAAAATTAAATTTAAAACTTCATATTTATTTAAGCTTAGTAAAAGTAAGAATTTGAAAGAATTTCATTTGAAATTTCGCCTTGAAGGGTCTGCTATGAGCTGTGTTTTAAAGGAGCTTGACGTCTTGCTGGTCGAAGACGACGCCAAATTGCTAGCCTCGCTACATAGGACGTTCGAGGATATTTTTAATAACGTCTACGACGCTCAAAACGGCCTTGAGGGGGTTAAAAAATTTAAAAAATTTAGCCCGAATCTCGTCATCACCGATATTTTGATGCCGATTGAAGACGGGCTTGAGATGATACGACAAATCAAACATATCTTCCCGCACACTCCTATTTTTGTGCTTAGCGGCTTTAGCCAGCAGTCTCAGCTTCAAGGCGTCATCGACATCGGCGTGGAGGGATATTTCTTCAAGCCCGTTGATGCCGCAGAGTTTGCGCTGCAAATTTGCGCCCTGATGGAGGCAAAGCTACAAAACATCTCTCTTATCGATCTGGGAACGGGATACGCGTTTGATCTGCTCAGGCGAGTTTTACTCAGAGACGGGCAACAGATCGTGCTAACCAAAAAGGAGCTCTCTTTCGTCTCGCTTCTGATAAGCCGCGTAGGCGAGCTGGTGCTTTACGACGAGATCAAGCGCTATGTTTGGGCGGAGGGCGCCGTATCGGACGTGGCGCTTCGCACCTTCGTCAAGCGTATCCGCGATAAAGTGGGT
>NZ_CALHHT010000314.1 GCF_938031315.1 uncultured Campylobacter sp. | reverse complement strand
GAACCTAGCGGAGCGGAGAGCTCTAAAAATTCTAACGGCGCGGATCTTTGGGACGAGGAAAATGGCGCTAAATTTGCAGGCGAGAGTTTCAAGAGCGCCTATGATGATTTTTATGACGAAATTTCACAAACCGAGATTAAAGAGGAAAATTCTAAATTTAAAAGCGAGCTTTCGGAAAAGAGCTCTGATGAAATTTCGCAGAATAGCTTTGATGTCAAAGATGATGATCTAAATTTTAAGGAGATAAGTTCCGAGCGCGAGACTTTGAGCGATGAGCGCGGCGCTTTCGGCGATGAAATTTCGCGCGATACGGATCAAAATGGCGCTGCCGATACGGGCGTTAAAAAAGCCGAAATTCAGGGATTTTCAAGCGAGCTAAAGGAGAAATTGGGCGCCAAAGAGGCGGGAGCTTTGACGTTTAAAAAGGTTTTACAAGATGAAATTTTAAGCGCGCCCGCCCTGCCGTCTAGCGACGTCGAGGTGGATTTCGTCGGCAGCATCGATGAGGAAAACACCGCCGTGGTGCTAAGTTTCGGCGGCAAAAAACATCTCGTCGTACTTAAAGACTCAAACGTCATCGACTAAACGGACAAGATCGTCGCGCCTATTCCGCGCCGATTCATTGTGATTTTAAAATTTTTCTGCGAATGCGGGAGTTTCTTTAAAGTTTGTGTTTTGCCGCCGGTGCAGGCGAAAAGATAAAATCGGCGCTAATTTATTCGGCAAGCGCGACAATCGAACATTAGCGGCTTTGTCTTTTTAGTGTCGATAGTAGGCGCAAATTTAAAGAGAAATTTTAAGTTCGTTCTTGTTCTTTAAGGTGGCGGAATTTGAAAATTTAAATTTGCGTTGCAAGGGCGGCTTTGCAGGCAAATTTAAAATTTACACCCGGTTTTATTCAAAAATTTTAACCTGCGCATAGACTTAAAATTTACGCCGCGCCACTATAAAATCCTCTCTATTTCATTACTGCAAATTTCATTGACCTGCTCACCCTCGCTATTTTGCAAGATAACCCCGTAGTCCGTGATCTCGCGACCTTTGTTATACCCCTCGATATATCTGAATCTTGATAAAACTATTTTAAAGGATTCCACATCGTCTAAAGTATACTTATCGCCGAGCTTGACGTAGTTAAAATTCCTACTAGTAAGCGTATGAAAATTATTAAATTTTTGCTTTAAATTTAGCGTATAAATTTTCGTGGATGCAGCGCCGTTATCGCAGCTATTGATTTTGCTCTCATCAAAGGCAAGCGCGAGGCAAATTTC
>NZ_CALHHT010000313.1 GCF_938031315.1 uncultured Campylobacter sp. | reverse complement strand
ATCACATTCGTCGCATTTGCATCCACGCGAACCTGTTTATCTTCCGTGCTCTCGCGCACCCATCTTACTTTGCAGCCGCGCACTCGCCGACGCATAGGCCATCTCTCGGCTCACTATGTCCTTCAGGGCTACGCGCGTCTCGCTTCACCCGCGTCATCTCGCCCTATACGCATACGCGCGCTTTAGATGCATCATTTTCTGTAAAAGAGGCTACAAGCGCACCAAATGCCGACTACATATTCCGAATTATCGGCGTTGCACCTACGTGCATCCGTGTTTCCGCACACCCAAACGATAAAAATTTCTACAAAAATTCCCGCTAAAATTTCATACGAAGCCGCTGAAAAATTTACCTGCGTTTAATACCGTAGCCGTCCTTATCCACGCACATAAAGCCCTTAGTAGCGCCTCCGTCGCGCGCCATCACCACGCCGTCTGCGGCAAATCTATCGTCGCAGCCGATCTCGTAGTCCTTTTTCACCGCCTCACTCGCAGAACCCTCGAAAATCTCGTAAAATTCCGACACAAACCCGTCTTTGTAATAAATAGCGGTTTCGCCCTCCCAGATATTTACGCCCTGGACATTTGCGCTTTTTGCTTTGGCTTTAAGTTCGTTAAAAGTCCCAAAATCCCAGCCTAAAATTTTTAAAACAGCGCGCTCGTTCGTCTTTTCGTCTATACTATAAAAACTCGCACTTTGGTTTTTGTCTTATTCACAGCTCTCATGCTTAAGACCTCGTCGCCGCCAAAACGGACGTCAAAAGAAACTCCTTCGGGCTGTATCTCGCGTGCAAAATCGCGCAGAGCTAAAATTTGAGCGCGGTTCCGTTCGTAATTTTCCGCTAAATCCGGCTCCGCAAAGAATACGCCGCAGTTAGCACAAGCGCGGCGCTCATAATGAGTTTAAATAACCTAAAAATTTCCGAGAAAAAATATTTTATAAAATTCACGCCCGCCTCTTAAATTTCACCGAATTTCGCCAACTACGCAAAGGGCAGAATTTTTTTGTAATTGCTCCACAGCTCGCTATCCTCGCCAAAATACGCGAGTAGCCCGC
>NZ_CALHHT010000312.1 GCF_938031315.1 uncultured Campylobacter sp. | reverse complement strand
AGCTTAAAATTTCATCCGCTGCACCGCTTTTGCTCTGCGGCTCCTGCGCCTCTTTTGCGCTGCCGAAATCTGTGTCTTTTAAATTTTCGCCCTCATCTAAATTTTTAGAGCCTTCGTCCGCAGAATTTTTATAAATTTTATTTGAAAATCTTTTGTGCCTGATCTGCAGATAAAAGACGAAGGCGACGAACGCTACCGCCGTGATCGCGATGTAGTAGCGGTTTTCGAAGAGCAGCACGCCCTCTACCAGCCCCGAAAACAGCGCCAGCAGCGAGGCGGTAAGAAACGGGAAGCGCACTACATCCTTTTCACCGATCGCTAAGGCGATGAGCGCGACGCCGAATATCGTGGCGTTTAGCAGCGCGCCTAGGACTTTGATCTCGGCAAAAAGGCTCGGATTTACGCGCGAAGTGACGTAGAGCGCGAGCGCGACGGCGGCGAAAAGCAGGATTAAAAATACGATTTTTTTCATTTTGGACCTTTTAAATTTTATCTTTAAATTTACGATTCAGCCGCACCTTTAATGCATATACAGCGCAGGCATCGGCACGCTGTAACTGCCGCGTTCGCAGCATTACGCAAATATTTCGCGCTCTGCGAATATAGCGCGAAATTTTAGGGCGCGACCGTGCTGTTTTAAGCGCGACTGGCGCAATATACGCGCTCATAACTTAAACGCAATCCTAATTGCGCGGACGCGGTTTGAAACACGACTTGCGTTAGCGCGACAAAATCGCTATTTTCGCGCGGCTTAAATGCGACTTTGTCGGTAATTTTACCGTTAGCTGCACTCTCTGCGCTCGTGGCGCCAAGTCCGTGCTTAAATTTTACCGCCAGCTGCGTTAAAATTCCGCGTCTAAGCCGTATGCGTCCCTAGCTCGTGGCGCCACAAGGCGCCCCGCAAAATTTACCTGCCCGTAGTAAATATTTGACATGCGAGCGAGTTTTGCATGCAAGTGCCCGCGCGTTTGCTTTAAATTTAGCGCGGCGGGTTTTAAATTTTAAATTTACCGCCTCCGCACTCTGTTTATCCGCAAGAGCTATCGCGCCAGCTAAA
>NZ_CALHHT010000311.1 GCF_938031315.1 uncultured Campylobacter sp. | reverse complement strand
TATAGATGCTGTGATATAAGGCACACCTACGTAAATTTGCAAAACCGAAAAGAGGTTTTAAATTTTACCGATAAGCAGTTAGAAAATTTCATAAAAATAAAGCGAAAGAGATTTAAATTTAAAAATAAGAAGTGATATAATGCCTAGCCAATCGACATTATCAATATATACGGGCAAGAATACACACAAGGAGAAAATATGGTTAAAGTATTAAAATTTATAATTTGCGCCGTAGTAGTTTTGTTATTATTTATAATTTATGAAAGTACTTTGTGTGCAAAGTGCGATTATACGTTTTTTGTAGAGGAAAGGCTTATGGGTAGATTATTGATAGCAATCGATACAAATGATATAAATTTAGTAAGATATATTGCTGCTGAAGGTAGAGTTTGCAAGCAAGCCAATGTCCATAATAGAGCGCTTAAAGAATTAAGAAGAATGGAATCAGAAAATAATAGAACTAATGAGTAAACCGGTTTTTGCGGAACAATAAAGAGAGAGATAAAAGCGATGAAATTTACAAGACGACTTTCTTTATTTACCCTTGCTCTTTTATCGACTACCGCCCTACTTTCCGATACTCCGTCGCTTCTTAAAATTTCAGACGTAAGCGCTAGATATACGCGCATTCAATTGCCGCACGAAATTCTAAAACTCCGCGTGAAATTTTAAATTTCGCAGACTAACTTCGCAGCAAGATTATCGTATAAAATCGATCGCGCGAAAACGCGCGACAAACGAACTTCTAAATTTCGCCGCGCGCCCGATGATTTGCCGCAAGCAGCCGCTTCGCGCGAGCGGGCACTTTGCGCGCAGCTTTAGACTACGCGGGCGGCAGCGCGAAGCAACAGGAAGCAGCTAGCTATACGGCGAAATTTACGCCAAAGTCTCGCCGCGAGCTTTATTTAAGCACCTTACCCAAAATCCCCGCACCTTTGCCGACGGCGCTGCCGCGAAGCGCGCTTTCTTTTTCTCTCATCACCGCAAATAGCCCATCCAGCGTCTTTTGCGTGATGTAATCGTTCAAATCCTCGCCCTGCTTAGGCAGATACTCGCTCGCACCCAGCCCGCGCGCGATGTTTTGCACCGCTTCATTGCCCGCGATCTTGTTTTGCGCGAAGGAATTTAGCCCGTTATACGCCGTCGCGAAGCTGTTTTTGCTCATCATATCGCTTACGATCGGTCTGAAAACCGCCCGCAGCTTCGCGCCCGATTTACTCTGCAAATACTCGCTAAGCGCCGTGTCGCCGCCGCCGATGAGCTTTTTAACGTCGGCATCGCTCATAGATTTCAGATCTTGCAAAAATATCTTGCTCGCGCCGCTTACCGCCTTGGTAGCGGCGTCGTTCATACTCACGACGAGCTCGCGTTCCCATTTATCGCCGCCCACCTTTCTCGCAAGCTTCGCAGCCGCCTTAAGCGAAGGAGGAAGCTCGATTTTAGCGGTCTTACTGTGGATGTAGCCCTTGGCGAGCTCGGCTACGGCGCGGTTCGTAGCGGAAGCGAGCAGCTCTTTGTAGTTTCCGCTCTGAGTCGCACCGAGCACGTCCGCACCCTGCTTTAGGATATCCGTTACGTCCGCATGCGCAAGCGACAGCGACGCGGCGGCGAGTAAAACTATAAATTTTTTCATATTGCAACCTTTGGATAAAATTTGCGCCATTATGCCAAACTGCGGTAAACGCTCAGCCCGTGCTCGGTTTAAATTTACGCGCTGCGCGGGCGAGCTGAGATAAAATTTAGGCTAAATTTAAAGCGGCTTCGAGTTAAATTTTAAACGTCAAATTTCAAAGCTAAATTTGACTGGCAAAATTTAAAGATAAAATTTGGCGGCGGCGGACTTTGCGCGCTTACAGTTAAATTTAAAATCGGCGCTATGACGACTTAAAATTTTAAAACCGCATTGCTTGGCGCTATTTAAATTTACGCAGCGCGCGCGATACCAACGCAAGACGCACAAAGCATATCGATGAGCGGTTATATCCTCGGCGCAAACGATTAAAATTTTATCAAAGCAGCCAAAAAGCTCGTCGTAAATTTAAAGAGTTTAAATTTAAAAGCGAGCTGCAGCTTTTGACAAAATAAAGCGAGTTG
>NZ_CALHHT010000310.1 GCF_938031315.1 uncultured Campylobacter sp. | reverse complement strand
AACTACGTTTATTACAGGATTTGGGATATTTCCGTATTTATTGATCTCTCCGCCGTCAAATTTGCCATCATTGGAAATTTTTCTTGAAGTAAGCTTATTTCCTTGAATCAAGATAGATTGATCATCGCTGCTCTTAATCAAACCCTTTAACATTATGTCGTAGGTGGTAGAATTCTTAAGAGTAAACTCACTAGTTGTTTGCTTAGCCTTTTCGGTGAAATTCGTAAAGGTATTGCCAGCATTGCGGATAAGGTGATACTCCTTACCCTCTTCGATATTTAAAGAGCCATAGGTATCTTTATCTACGTCATACTCTTCGCCGTTTAGCTTAAATTTAGCGTTATTAATGTCTGTATTGGCATTAGTAGTTAAATTTAAAGCAGCGGTTGCAGCGCTTCCGTTAGTAGCTGCGGTAACTCCGTCGAAGTTAAGAGCATTGAAATTCTTAATATTGCCTGCGGTTTTTTGAGTGTGAGCGTTATTTACGTTTAGGGTGTTGCCATTATTATTGCCTCTTGCGTTAGATGCATCGTCTGAGCCGCTAATAGCATTTACTACGCTTCCTGCATTGAAATTTACTACGTTGTCGTAAACCCTACCGCTACCTTTAGAAGCACCGGCAAAAATCTCTTTAGTATCAGCACCATTAATGTTTACGGTGTTATTAAATACGTCATCCGTGCTGCCGCTTAGTGTCGCACCGCCGTAAACGGATTTAGTGCTTAGATCGCCTGCAGTAGATACGATATTTACGGTGTTGCCTTTATTATCAAATAGAGGCGTTCCGCCTTGAGCTGCATTATCTGCTTTATTCTTAGTTAGCTCGTTGCTATCAAAGTCGTTGTCGTTCCAAGCATCGGTAATGGTGCCTTCTCTATAGATAAGCTCTTTATTGTTATTTTGCTTTCTAAAGGTCTCGCCGTCATATTGATAGTGAGCGTTGTCTATAATGTTATAGACTTGCTCTTTTTGAGTGGTTTTATCTTGGAAATTTATAGCAGCGTTGCCTTTAATTAGGGTATAGTCCTTATCTTTTTGAGCATTATTTATCTTAACGTCGGTACCGATTAGATTTGTAGGGGTATTGCCAGTTAGTTTAAGAGCCGGATCGCCGTTGTAACCATTAGGCATATTGAAATTTAACTTACCAACGCCTACGATATTTTCAGCTTCGATAGTGCCCGGTACTAAAGAGCCGTCAGTTTTACCTACGTTTATCGTATCATCGCCATTGGCTCTTATTTCGCCGATATTATCGCCGCTTACTAGATTTATCGTAGCGTTAGGAACGTTATTCGTATCGATATCTAGCCCGCCGAAATTCTGCGGTGCATTTGGATCTTCACCTACGTCGATAGTAGGATCGCCTGCAGGGCCGTTATATTTGCCGACCTCGCCGTTATCGAATGCTCCATCGATAGTGCGGTCGGTTTTCTTTTTACCTTGGATTACGATGGATTTTCCGTCATCATCTTTCATCAAACCCTTTAAATTCATCGAGTAGGTAGTGGCGTTTTTGATCGTAAATACGTTATCAGTGCGCTTAGTCGTTTGCGTTTCGTCAAAGCCCGTAAATCCGTTTTCATTATGGATCAGATAGCGCTTCTCGCCGTCGCCTATCGCGTAAGTATCTACATCATAATCATGGTCGCCAAGCTGAAATTTAGCCTTATTGATATTAGTTTTAACCCCGTCCGTGATTTGAAGTGCGGCTTTGCTTGCATCGGAATATGCATTTGATATGTTTTGGAAATTTAAAACATTAAATCTAGCAATATTGCCCGCTTGATTTGGATTGCTAGCGTTTGAAGCATTTATCAAGGTGTTGCCGCTGCCGCTACCGGTGCCGTATAAGCCGTAAATCGTGCCGGTGACGGTGCTATCTGATAAATGTACCGTATTATTATTGCTATTTGCCCCCACAGCCTCCGCGCCGAAAACATCTCCCGTTACGGTGGTATGATCCCATAAATTTACACGGTTACCCGATGCGGAGCCCAACAACATAGCATTGCCGCCTTTGACTTGTTTACCACCCTCTACTTTAGAATTTGACAAGGTTAAAACGTTTCCCGTAGCATTACCTTTTGACGTAGTTCCACCAGAAACGTTGTCGTTAAAGGTTACTCCGGTTGCAGAGAATTCATTGCCGCTGACGCCTTGCTCACCGCGTCCGCCTAGAGCAGGACCGTTTAGCGTTCCGCCGGTTACTTGCACGTGGTTATTATTTGCCGTTCCGCTGCCGCTGTTGATTTGATTGGTTCCGCCGATTACCTGAAAGACGCTTTTGCCGGTCAAATCCGCTATTACCCAGTTATTTTCGGCATTACCTTTTTCGCTTCTACCGCCGATGATATCGTGGCTCATCGTAGCGCCGTTTGCGATCTCTACTCTGGCGCCCGTAACGTCGCCGTTAACGCTGTTTCCGCCGATGACGTCGCGACCTACTTCACCGCCGTTTAGAGTTACTTTGGTGTTTGAAATTTTGCCGTTAACGCTGTTTCCGCCGATAGCATCTTGTGCTACTTTGCCTCCGCTCATTTCAACGTAGCTACTTTTTATCTCTCCGTTTACGTTGCGGAAGCCGTAAGCGCTACCCTTTACTTCGCCACTTTGTATTTCCGCATGGTCGCCCTCGCTCGTAGCGACGTGAGTAGTGTTCCCGCCGCCGCCAAAGCCTCCTTGTACATCGTGTATGACGGTTCCGCCGGTAATCTTAGAATAGTTATTTTTAGATACCTTAGCCATATATGAGCCGGTGGTGGACTCGACTTGTCCTGCTTTTAACTCTACCCAGTTGCCAATAGCCGTAGCTTTGCTTCCAATGGTAATGCCCTCTCTAGTAGCATTGGCGCCTGTTATATTTTGAAGCTTAGCACCGGCGTTGTTTATGACGACATAATTCTCCTCTAACGTACTAGCGAAATTTGGAGTTACGGATACCGCGCCGTCTATTTCTTGATCGGTATTTAAGACGACAGCACCCGTGATATTGACGCTATTGCCTTTCGCGGAGCCGCCTTGATGTATGGTAGCACCCTCTATCCTACCCATATCTATCTTCGCAGCACCGGTGATATTTACAGTATTATTATTCGCAGAGGCACCATATCTAGCGCGACCTCCCGATACCATCGCTTCAAAGTTGGTTACGCCCGCATTATCTCCGATTATATGGCTATTGCCTTCAATATTTACGGTGTTGCCGACGGCATTTCCCGAATATCCTGGATTTCCAGCCCAAGTGCCGTTGCCGCCGAGAACAGCTCGATTAATGGTTGCATTTATTATACTTACGGTATTGCCGGTTGCGCCTTTGCCTTCGCCGCCTATTATAGTAGTAGCGGTAGCGCCGTTTTTAACGATAATCCTGTTTCGATCGGCGGATTTCGTAGGTACGACATTAGGATCGCCCATACCGCCGCCGTATATGGTATATGAAGACATATCGACACCGTTAGGATCGCCCGTAATAGTTACTATATGATCGCTGGAAGCGCCCGATACCACACCCTCGTAACCACCGGAATAATAAGTAGTGGTGCCCGAGCGATGCAGTTTATTGCTACCGCCGCCGGTTACTGTCGCTTTTGCATTGTCGGCTAAAGCTTGCATCGGCATCAGTGCTAGCGTAGCAGCGATGCTCAGACCTGAGATAATCGGTATCTTAATATCTTTCATAGTTGTAATCCTTTGTAAAAAATAAAAACTATCCATTATACTATAAAAATACCTATTTACAATAAATTTAATACAATTTCTAACGAAAGGTAGCTTAATGCGAAAAAATGGGTATCGCGATGTAACGTTTTCGATAATAAAGTAAAATTTCAGCTTATTTTTGTTATCGAAGCTTAAACGAAAAATTACGATTACAAAATGATGGAATTTTAAAATTCCGACCTTAAAATTTAGCCAGCGGGATTCCCAAGAAACGACGCTGCGATAAAAGCGCTAGAATAAAGAGGCAGCAGTTTCTGATATCGAGAAATAGGGTAGGACATAGATTTTATAAAATTTGGATTTGTAGAATTTAAAGTGAAGTAATATACAAGAGGAATTAAAATTTGAAGTCCAGGCTAGAAGCACATACTTCTGCGGTATGTTGTTAGCAAAGAGATTAAAATTTTAAAGCAGTTCCAGACGAGGCGATAAAAACGATAAAGTAGCGGCGTGGAGGGTTAAATTTTAAAAATTCCAAGTGAAAACAAAAGCAAAAAAGCAAAATTCTAAAAATTTCAAGCGAAATTTGAGCTTTTAGCGGTATTTTGAAATAGCAGAGGGCTTTCAGAGGCGCTTGAAATAACAGAGAGCTTCCGGTAGCTTTAATGCCTGCCGGAAGCCCATTTTTATAGTTTATGTATCTTTTGTGCTCGAAAGCTCGAAATTCCGCTTTCCAGAAAGTCCAAAATCTCAAAAGCTTCTGTTTGCTTATTCGCATGTTCCGCTAATGCTTTGTCCTGGGCTTGCCGCGGTTAAATTTTAACGCTTGCGCGTTTTCTCGCAGCTAAAGCCTGGCGGACCAAGCTTAGCGGATTACAAGACCTTGCGGAATTCCGCGTCTGATGACCCAGACTAGGGTTTTCTTGCCCTTGTAATCTTTGATGTATCGATCGAAGTCGTCTGAGCTTTTGACATCGTTTTGACCGACTTGGATGATCACGTCGCCTACCTCAAAGCCGTAATCATCGGCTTTTGAGCCATCTTTGACACTTAAGACGAGGGCACCCGAGACATCGTCGTCGAGGTTATATTTGCGGCGCAAGCTGTCATTTAACGTCCTTAGCTTTAGCCCCTCTATTGCGCTTTTTGAGTCCTCGCCGGCTGAGCCTAAGGTGGTGGAGTCGGATTTCATCGCGTCTAGCTTGATAGTCGTGCTCTTGCTTTTGCCGTCGCGTTCAAATTCTACATCCACTGAGCTTCCTGGAGCCATTGAGCCGATTAAATTTTTTAGCTCGTTGGCGTTTTTGATAGATTTGCCGTTTATTTTGGTAATCAAATCGCCGCGCTTGATGCCTGCTTTATCGGCAGGCATGTCTTTTTCGACGCTTGAGATTAGCGCGCCCTCTTTGCTTTCATAGAGCTCTTTTTGGTCTTTAGACATATCCGAGATCGTGACGCCTATAAAGCCACGCTCGATCTTGCCGTTTGTGATGAGCTTTTCAGCGATCTCTTTTACCATATTTGAAGGGATCGCAAAGCCTACGCCGTTATTTCCGCCGCCGCGACTTAAAATGGCGGAATTTATCCCCAAAAGCGCGCCGCGACTATCCACTAGCGCGCCGCCTGAGTTGCCCGGATTGATCGAAGCGTCGGTTTGGATGAAATTTTCGTATTGATTTAATCCGATGTTGTTTTTATTTAGTGCTGAGATTATGCCTTGAGTGATGGTGCCGCCCACGCCGAAAGGATTTCCGATAGCAAAGACGATATCGCCCTCCATAGCCTTGGACGAGTCGGCAAATTTAACCGCAGAGAGATTTTTTTCGTCGATTTTGATGATCGCAAGGTCGGTTTTAGGGTCGGTGCCGATCACCTTGGCTTTATATTCCTTATCGCCTTCTAGTAGCGTAACTACGATTTCGTCGGCGTTTTCTATTACGTGATTATTTGTGACAATATAGCCGTCTTCAGAGATGATGACGCCAGAGCCTAGCGAGCTTCCCTCGCGCTCCTGTTGCTGCGGAATGTCAAAGTCGAAAAATTGCTTAAAAAACGGATCGTCAAACATCTGCGACATCGGGCTATTGCCTGCTTTGATCTTGGTTTTAGTTGCGATATTGACGACGGATTTTTTTACGTCCGCAAGCGAGCTGTGATACGAAAGCACCACGTCTTGATTAAAGCCCGGATTTACGCGCTCATAATTGCTTGGAGCTTCTTTAATGTCGATACTGGCGCCAAAAAGCGCACCTGTTAAAGCTATCGATATGATGATCGATTTTTTCATTTTTGCTTCCTTTGTGATAATGAAATTTTGGCGGAATTATAAATTTTGTCCGCTAATATATTCTTAACGCAAAATTAAAATTTATAAATAGAATTTAGCAAACTTGATTGACACTCACTAAAGTTTTATGATATAATCTACATAAATTTTAAGATTTTAAGGATTAAAATGGCAAGCACAAGCAGTTTATACGAAACCTTAGGCGTGGATAAATCAGCAAGCGCTGAGGAGATTAAAAAAGCTTACCGCAGGCTAGCTCGCAAGTATCACCCTGACATCAATAAAGAGCCAGGAGCTGAGGATAAATTTAAAGAGATCAACGCCGCGTATGAAATTTTAAGCGACGAGAAAAAGCGCGCGCAGTATGACCGCCACGGCGACGAGATGTTCGGCGGACAGAATTTCCACGATTTCGCGCAGGGTTCGGCAAACATGGGCGATCTAAACGACATCCTAAACAGCATTTTCGGCGGCTCTTTCGGCGCAAAAAGCGCAGGCTCACGTGGCGGATTTAGTTTCAGCTCTTTCGGTGGTGGCGAGGGTTTTAGTGGCTTTAGCGGCAGCGGTTTCGGCGGCGGATTTGGCGGCACACAGAGCCTAGATACGCACAGCTCGATTGAAATTCCTTTTGAGACCGCGATACAAGGCGGCGAGATGAGCGTGCGCATAGGTGGCGAGACGGTTAAATTTAAAGTACCTGCGGGCATCAATGCGGGCGAGAAGCTGCGCATAAGGGGCAAGGGACAAAAATCAGGCGCTCAAAGCGGCGATCTAATTTTGGAAATAAAAATCGCGCCAAGCACCGAGTATACGCGCGAAGGCGACGATCTTTTTAAAAAAATCGACGTTCCTTTAAAAACGGCGATGTTTGGCGGAAAGGTAGAAATTTCGACGCCGAGCAAAAGCGCAACAATAAAGATCGCAAAAAATACCAAAAACGGGCAGAAATACCGCTTAAAAGGCTACGGCGTGCAAAACCGCAAGAGTAAAATTTTAGGCGATCTATACGCGGTGGTAAATGTCGTCCTTCCCGACGTCGATTCGCTGGGCGAGGACGTCAAAGCCGCGCTGCAAAAGCTATAAGGAGGCATCAAAATGCATGATTACGATGAGCCGGTTTATCTCATATCGATAGTTTCGAAGGTCCTAGATATCCATCCGCAGACGCTGCGGCAATACGAGCGCGAAGGACTCGTAAGCCCGGGGCGCACGGAGGGCAAGATGCGCCTGTACTCGGCGCATGATATGGACCGCATACGCATGATTTTAAACCTTACAAAGGAGCTTGGCGTCAATCTTGCGGGCGTGGACGTGATCTTTCGCCTGCAAGAAAGGATCGCCGAGTATGAGCGCGAGATCGAGGAGCTGCGGGCTAGAATTTTAGAGCTTGGCGGAGAGACAGATTAAGGTTTGCGAAATAAAAATTTTAAAGCTCAGCAAAAATCGGATCCTGGCGCTATAAGCTGAAATTTTAATGCTATCAAAAAGCAAGATCGCCTCGCAAGCGTAGATTCAAGCGATAAATTTTGATTTTCAGAGAGGATTTGTGGGCGCGTCAAATTCCGCGTTAAATTTAAAGTTGCACTAAGCAAACTCGGGCGAATTTTCTTGCAATTAAATTTAAAAACCGCCTTGATATAATTTGGTTTTAAAATTTAAAATTCCAAGCCGTACTGGGCTTTAAAATTTTGTCGCGAACCTCTAAATTTAGCGATAAAGTGCGACATAATTTCTCTATTTTTAAGCGGGATTTTAGTAAAATCACATTATAAAATTTACCCGTAAATTTATATGAAAAGATAAAATTTCATCGATTATGCCTCCAATAAATGGTCGCGGATAATGTAAAATTTGACAATAAATTTAGCGCTAAATTTTAATCCGAGGTAAGCTTTGAACTACTTAATCCAATTTAGTGTGATTTTAGGAATATCTTTTGTTGCGGAGATTTTGGCGGCGCTCGTGCCTGTGCCGATCCCCGCTAGCATCTACGGACTAGTCATTATGCTTTTAGCCCTGATCTTCAAACTCATCAAAGTATCGCAGATCAGAGAAACCGTGTCATTTTTTATGCAGATTATGCCAGTGATCTTCATCCCGGCGGGCGCTGCGATCATCATCGCAGGCGACGCGCTACGCCAGCATCTTTTCGCAATCATCGCGATTACGGCAGTCTCTACGGTAGTAGTCATCGGTGCAAGCGGCGCGGTAACGCAGATCTTTTATAAAATCGCCCTCGCCCGCGTTAAGCGCAGGCTTTACGCAGCCGCGCACGAACAAGACGGCGTGAATACAAAGGGCGTGGATGCGAAGCTGGAGCGCGAAATTTTATCCGGAGACGATAAAAAATGAGAGAAATTTTAATGAACTCCGCTTTTTTCGGCGTGTTTTTGTGCCTGGGCTCGTTTGAGCTGGGGCTTTATCTAAAAAAGCGCTTTAAGCTAACTATTTTCAATCCGCTTCTAATCGGTATCATGCTTACCGTCTGCGTGCTTTTACTCTTTAAAATTCCATACGAGAAATTTAACGCGAGCGCCTCGCACATTAGCTTTTTCTTAACACCGATTACCGTCTGTCTAGCTGTGCCGCTATACGAGCAGCTGGCGCTTTTGCGAAGTAATTTTTTAGCTATTTTTGCAGGACTGATTTCGGGTATGATCGCAGGGCTAGGCAGCATCTACGCGATGTCGGTGATATTTGGGCTAAATCACACAATGTATGTCACGCTACTACCGAAATCCGTCACAGCGCCGATCGGTATGGGTATCAGCGAAAGCTTAGGCGGCATCGTGACACTAACGGTGGCCTGCATCATCGCTACGGGCATCATCGGCAGCGTATTTGGCGAGGCGCTACTTAAAATTTTTGGCATCAAAAAGGCGATGGCAAAAGGTATCGCCCTAGGCTGCGCGAGTCACGCGATGGGAACGGCGCGCGCTCTTGAGATCGGTGACGTAGAGGGCGCAATGGCGTCTTTAGCAATGGCGGTTACGGGACTTCTTACCGTCATCGGTGCCGGTATTTTTGCACATTTCATCTAAGGAGAAAATATGATAATCTCGATCGCTAGACAAACGGGCGCAGGCGGGCGCGAAACCGCGCGCAAACTAGCCGAGCGCTTAGGTTACACCTATCTAGCCAAGGCGGATCTGCTCCGCAAAGCAGACGAGCTTGGCTGCTTCGAGCAGATGTATGAGTTCTACAACGAAATGCCCGTAAATACGCTACTTCAGGCAATATCGCACAACGAGCTAGCCAATGAGCAAAAGCGCGATCGCATCGTAGCAATCTACGAAAAGATCGTCTCGGGCGGCAACGTTATAGTGCTTGGGCGCTGCGCCGGGTTTTTCTTGCGCGGACATCCGGATCTGCTGACGGTATTTTTACGCGCGAGCGATGAGTTTAAGCTCGCTAGATTGGAAAAAGAGGGTCACACCGACGCGCGAGAGTATATGGAAAATAGCGACGCAGGCAGGATGAGCTTTCATCAATACTACACCAACCAAGTCTGGGGCGCGTCCGCAAACTACAATATCTGCATCGACACATCGTATTGCGGCATCGATAATGCGGTAAATATCATCGAGTATCTAGTCAAACATCACATTGAAAAGTGATTTGCGCCTAAGAGCATAAAAGTGGAATTTATCTTTTCGAAGATGAATTCCACTTGATCTCGCAAACCCACCCTACTTCTATTGTAATTTAAAATTCACATCTCTTTCAGCTTGAATTCCATTTGTAAATGACGCATTTAGCTGTATTATAAAGCCTCTCGTTCAATGCGACATTAAATTCTAAACCGCGCTTTATCGCCACAAAATAGTAAAATTTAGCTAAAATTTAACGAAATTTAAATCCAAATTTAAGGAGATAAGATGCAAAGCAAAGCCCATCTATGCCCAAAATGCGGCGAAAACACGATATATTTCGACGGCATTTGCCACTCGTGCCGCCAAAAGCAGAGGCGGGAGGAGATTTTAAACCTAAGCGCGGACGAAGTGGAGGCGATGATCCTAAAAATCGCAGACCGCATCGATGAGATCGAAAAATGGGAGGAGATTTGTAACGATTTTTGGGCGTTTTTTAGCCTGCTGGATATCCACGATCCAAGGATCGCGCGAGCTGCGGCAGCGAAGCATATCTACTATCCGCCCGAGCTCTACTTTGGCGCGCCCAAGGACATGAGAGACGCGCTCGTCCACAAGCTCGCCTCGCTGCAGGACAATGCCAAAAACACCCTAAACGACCTACTGTGCGCGCTTGCGTGGCAGGGTGACGAGCAGACGACGCAGCTTTTTTACGAACTGTATCAAAACCCGAGGCCGTGGCGCCAAAAGCTCTACGCAGGCACTGAAATTTACGCGCAAATCGGCGGTTGGAGCTTTGATCAGAGGGGTGAGCGAAAATCGCTCGTTTTTGATAAGTGCCTCGCGGTAGTGCGCGCGAGAGACAGCGCGGAGAAAAACGGCGGCTGCGCGATCGGGCGCGGAGATGAAAGCGCGAGTAAAATTTCAAATTTCAAAGGCGGCGCGGGCAGCGCAAATTCCGAACAAAACACGCAAAAAGACGTAGACGAAATTTCAAATTTACACGCGGGCGCGCAGAGTTCTCGCACGGGCATGGACGAAGACGCGAGCTTGCGGAACGAGCGCGCGAATTTCAAATCAGACGCGCAAAAAGACGCTAGTAGCGGTTTAAATTTAAGCGAAAATGCAAAGGACGCTTGTGAATGCGCAAACCAAAATGCGGACGAGCCCGTACGTATCGGCAGGCCTACGGGGCAAAAGTGCGAGTTTTGCGGCTGCGAGATGCTCGATATGCTGCGTCTTAAGGCCGACGAGCCGCGGCTTGCGTTTTTAAATTTAAAGCACGATGCGATCTTTCGCTGCTGCCCGACCTGCGTCGGCTCGGTCGTTTACTTTTGCAAGAGAGGCGCAGACGGCGAGATAGAGCTAAGCTATAAAGGCGAAGGATTTACGGAGAGTTATTTTTCGCAAGAGGACATGGCGCGACTGTGCGATATGAAATTTAAGCTAGGCGGCGAGGTTTCGCCATTTTACGACTGCTTTGGCGAGCTTGATACGACCGTGGGAGGCTATCCGCAGTGGGTGCAGGACGCCGAGTATCTAGCCTGCCCTAGCTGTGGCGGGACAATGAAGCATCTAGCGCAGATCCCATTCGGCGAGCTGGTGCAGGGCGAGGGCGTCATATAAGTGCAGATCTGCGAG
>NZ_CALHHT010000309.1 GCF_938031315.1 uncultured Campylobacter sp. | reverse complement strand
GAAAAGCGGCACATATCGGATAGCTGAGTTAGCATCTCGTTTAGCGTAACGGTATCGTTAATCTTAATATTTAGCGCCTTTCTATCGCAGTTACCTGCAGTTGCGGGAGCGGCATATAGACTAGCAGCCGTAACAGACAAAGCAAGCATAGCAGCTATGCTAAACTTTTTACTTATATGTAATAATGACATTTTGACTTCCTTGTTTTAGTGTTAGTTCGACTTTATTTTCATCGTCGTTGGTAATAATAACGCTATTGCCCGTTATTTGCACGATCTTATATGAGACTACATACTCGCCCAAACCATACCACTTATCGTTTAGCTTAACCTTATCGCCCATAATACCTACTAGCTGATAACCTAGATCCACCTGCTGATTAGCTTCTCTAGGCACATTGGCTTCTTTAGGATAAAACGGATCTTGCAAAGAAGCTATCTGCTCATCGCTAAGACCCACTCTAGGCTTACTAAGATCATCGAATATCGCATCGTATTTAGCTTTATAGGCTCCATTACTAGGCGCCACCGTCTGATTATTATCTACAGCAAATAGAGCAGTAGAAAGTAGCAAAGAGCATAAAATTAACTTTTTCATTAGTAATTTACTCCCCAGATAGATATACCGATGCTTCCACCGATTTTGCCATTTTTAGTGGCATTGATATCCATCTTATTTACATCTACGATCATCTCCGATTGTTCAATAAGGTTGATATACCTAAGGACGTTCGAAAATGCTCCTTCAAATTTCACATCTATATCCAGCAAAGCCTCAGGCTGAAAAATTTGTTTGATGCTAGGCTCTCTTCTATCGCTGTGAATAGCGTAAATTTTAATATTGTTATTCTCTGCGATCGTTGAAAGGCTATCCATAAATTTAGCCCAGTTCTTTTCATTATAGGTAAGCTTTGAAATTTCTTTTAGCTTGCCGTCTAGATACCCACGCTCTTCAATAATATTGTTAAGGTTGGTCCTAGCACCATTGAGGATATTGCGTTTATTATTAACAAAAGCCTCAGGATCACCACCAAAAAACTCGTTATACTCTCTTTGTGCGCCCTCAAGCTTAGTCGTGGCAGTACTTAGATTTGTTTCGCTCTCTTCTAAATACGGATCCGCATAGTTACTCAAAATAAAGTAAGCTACCAAACCTACAAACAACAAAGCTATGTAAAAATAGTTATTTGCACTATTTCCCTTGGAGGCAAACCATTGATCAAGTTGATCTAATGAACTTTTCTTTTTCATTATTTAACCTCCACACTGATATTACTATCGTAAAAGACGGTTTTATTACCCTCTTGTAGTGCGATTGTTTTGGTATCCACGCCATACACCTCTTTTTTACTGATATCCTCTAAAAGCTCGGTCATCTGCTTATCGTTTTTGGTGCGCACCTGAACAGTTAGAGTCCTATTCTCATCACCGATCCTAACCATATTGCCCTTATTTTTAACAACCATATTGGTTAGCTCGAAAATAGAAACGCCTTTCATGGCGTAATTGTTTTTCTTATCTGAGATAGCGTTAATTAGTTCGCGCCTGTCGTTAAGCTCCTTACCACTCTTAGTAGCCTGGGCATTTACCTCTTTAGTCTCTTTATCCAAACGCGCACTTTCATCTCTAGCGGGACCCATCTTTTCCTCTAAACCTTTATATTCGCTAGTTTTATCATCAGCTACCATATTATTATAATATCCATAGCCGAAGTTATACGCAGGATACGCAGCCCCAAGTAAGCAGCCTAGCAGCATATAGCCTATCAGCTTGCCGGTTGATCTTTGAGTCAAAGGCGGAGGTCTCATAAACGGCGAGTAGTTGTGATCGTCGTCTTTGGTAGCCAAATAATCCTGGCCGACTAAAAACATCAACACGTCTAATTGAGTTAGCGGATATTCCTTCGCATTGATAGCGATGCTGAAGTTAAAATCTCTATATCTTAGCTTCAGATTATTCTCTACAAAAACCTCTATCGCAGGAATTTTGCCGATATCCGTTCCGACATAGACGTTTTGGATATTAACGTTATAAATTTTGCTAATACCGCCCAACACGTCATTGATATAATAAAACATATCATCGAAGATCTGTATCATATAATCGCGTTCGGTCGGATTTTCTAAATTTATACCTTGATTAGAGAGCAGTCTGTAGAAGTTCTCCTCATCTATCCTGCTGCCGATCAGCTCGACATATTTCTCGTGCAAGAATTTTAGATTGTATCTTACCTGGCGGGATTGAAAATATTCGCCATTTTGATACACTACTAAAAATGCATCATTTCGTTGCAAATATATGAAACAATCGATTCCGTCTCGGGTCAGAACGCCTCTATTATACAAGCCCTCGTATAAAAACGGAGCCATCGCGATGTAATCGATGTAGTTCGTCCTAGCAGCGATCGCATCAAATTCAGAAGTGAGTTTGGCATTATCTACGACGAAGACGTTAAAAATTCTATCGTCACCGGTAGCGCCTATTACCTCACTATAGGTGATTTTGTAATCCAAAGCGGTGTCAAGCCCCAGCTCCTCATACACCTTAACGACGATCGCATCTAAAAGATCCGCGTCCTCTACCGATCTGCTTATCTCGACCGTCGCAGTCATTATATCCTTATACGGAATATATGAGACGTAAGTTTCCTTCGCACGATTCGCTTTTGAGAAGTCGTGCTCGAAAACTTCATTCTCACTTAGACCGAATATGGTTTGCGTGACTTTGTTAATCGCAACAATCGAACTAGCATTTTTACTATTCTTTGCCATAACACTCCACTTCCAAATGAAATTTTCTACGCTGCTAATACTAATAGAAATAAAATAAAATGTCAATAGATAAAATCAGTTTTTACCCTAAATTCGTCATTTTTCCAGCTTTTTTTTACAAAAACTGTTAATTTTAAGTAAATTTTGACCTTAGAAAAATTTGAAATTAACTTTTTGGCTCGAATTCCGATTCGCTTGATCGCCTCGCCGTTTTTGCCGATCAACATCTCTTTGTGTGAATTGCTGTCCGTTATGATCCGCGCATATACCGAGATCAGACCCGGTTTTTCGACCACTTTTTCCATCACGACATCGCTGCAATACGGGATCTCGTCGCTCATACTCTCAAAGATCGCCTCAAGTATGAAATCGCGATAAATTTCACGCTCATTGGTTGCGCTTAAAATTTCGGGATCGTAAAAGTACTCATGCTCGGGCAAAATTTTACAAATTTCGTCTAAAACCTGCTTTTTATAGACCTTTTTTTTGATGCTAACGGGGATTATCGCTTCGAATTTATCGGCAAATTTTTGATATTGCAGCAGCTTTTGCACGATCTTTTCGTCGTTTGCTTCGTCTATTTTGGTTAGAATAACGATGTGTTTGGTGCTGGGGTTTAAATTTAAAAATTTTTCGTATTCCGCGGTATCGTCGTGCACGGGCGCCAAAAATAGCACCAAATCGCAGCCCTCAATCGCCCCGAGCGCCACTTCGACCATCAGCTTATTCATCAGCTTGGCGCTTTCGTGCAGCCCCGGCGTGTCCGTGAAAATCACCTGATCTGCGCCGTTCATCGCGATGCCGTTAATCTTGCGACGCGTGGCATTGATCTTGTGCGAGACGAGCGAAATTTTCTCGCCGCAGAGATAGTTTAACAGCGAGCTTTTGCCTGCATTGGTCCGCCCGATGAGCGTTACAAATCCGCTTTTCATATTTTCCTTAAATTTATAAAATTTTATCCTGCTTGCGACTGGGGCATTAAACCATAGCAAGCAAATTTAAAATCTCGTTTTGCGCAGGCTGGCTCTTGCACGAGCGGCTAAATTTTGAAATTCTGCCATCACATAAGTGGGTAAAATTTAAAATTTCAAGCCGCGCGATAGCGATAAATTTTACCCGCCTCGGCGCAGAATTCTATCCACTTTAAATCTCGCGAGCCGCGAATCCTGCAACTTCGTAAATTATCTACGAAATTTTAAATTTTATCCCACGCCGACATTATATATAGTCAGCACTGCATAAAATTTAGATCATTCCTGAAATTTTACAGACTTAAAATTTCAAAGTATCGCCAAATTTAAAAGGATTAAATTCTGCGCATTTTTAAAATTTCGCCAAATCTCAAACCTAAAATTCTAGCGCTTTGCAAATTTAAAAACCGCAAAATTCCGCGGCTCCGCAGAATTCTAAGAGTAGCTGTCGCGCCGCCTTATAAAATATATTTCGCCAGATCCTCGTCACTTGCGATGCCTGCGAGCTTTTCGCTTACGAGCTTTTCATCCACGACGATCTTTTGCCCTTTAAACTTATCCGCTTCGAAGCTGATATCCTCAAGCACCTTTTCCATTATCGTATGCAGCCTTCTAGCGCCGATGTCTTCGACTTTTTCGTTCGTGCTCGCCGCAAATTTCGCGATCGCTTTAACCCCGTCCTCGCTAAATTCCAACTCCACGCCCTCGGTTTTTAAAAGCGCCGAGTACTGCTTAAGAAGCGAATTTTTTGGCTTGGTTAAAATTTCGCACAGCGCCGCCTCGTCTAAGCCGTCGAGTTCGACGCGAAGCGGGAAGCGCCCCTGAAGCTCGGGTATGAGATCGCTCGGCTTGCTGATATGAAAGGCGCCCGCGGCGATAAAAAGGATGTGATCGGTGTCAATATTGCCAAATTTCGTGCTTACGCTGCTACCCTCCACGATCGGAAGCAGATCGCGCTGCACCCCCTCTTTGCTCGGATCCTGCCTACCGCTATTGCCGCTTGAAACCGCCACCTTATCGATCTCGTCGATAAAGATGATACCCTCGTTTTGCGCGCGCCTAACGGCTTCGGCTTTGATACTCTCCATATCTAAGACCTTCTCGCTAGCCTCGCTTTTAAGGGCAACTTTGGCGTCTTTTACTTTCATCTCTTTTTTGCTCTTGCGTGTCGAAATTCCGATTACTTTGATGAAGCTTTCCTGCATATTCGCCATCTCGGGCGGTAAATTCGGATTTGATTCAAGCGCGTTTTCGCTTACTTCAATCTCGATGCTAAGATCGTCCAGATCGCCGCGCTCGAGCTTAGCCGCCATCTTTTCGTAGCTTTTTTCATAATCTGCGATCTTCTCCTCACTCGCGCCGCGCGGAAGCGGCGGAAGGACTTTTTCTAAAATTTTACGCTTGATATAATCATCGATCTTGTCTTTGTTCTTTTCAAATTCCTCGCCGCGCACTAAATTTACCGACGCGGCGGCCAGATCGCGCACCATGCTCTCCACGTCGCGCCCCACGAAGCCCACCTCGGTGTATTTGCTCGCCTCGACCTTGATAAAAGGAAGTCCGAACATCTTCGAAAGCCTGCGCGCGATCTCGGTCTTACCTACGCCGGTAGAGCCGATCATCAGGATGTTTTTGGGCATCACCTCGTTTTTCATCTCATCTTCAAGCGCCATTCTGCGGTAGCGATTTCGCAAAGCCACCGCTATCGTGCGTTTGGCACTATTTTGCCCGATTATATATTCGTCTAATTTTTCTACAATCTGCTTTGGCGTCATCATTTCTTTTCGTCCCAAATTGCGTATGTTTTGATGTTTTCGTTCGTGTAAATGCAAATCTCGCCCGCGATCTTAAGGCTTTGCTTTACGAGCTCCTCTTCGTCTAAGCTTGCAAATTTATCCAAAGCTCGCGCCGCGCTAAGAGCGTAATTTCCGCCGCTTCCGATCGCCGCGATCTTGCCGTCATCCGGCTCTACCACGTCGCCCGTGCCGCTAAGCAGAAAGATATTTTTGCGGTCCAGTACCAGCATCATCGCTTCGAGCTTTCGCAGATACTTATCCTTGCGCCACTGCTTGCTAAATTCTATCACGGCCCTTAAAAGATCACCCTTTGCGCCATCTAAGCACTTTTCAAACATATCAAAAAGATTAAACGCATCGGCGGTGCTGCCCGCAAAGCCTGCCAAGACGTTACCCTCTTTGCCGATTTTTCGAATTTTAGTCGCATTGCCTTTTAGGACGGTGTTTCCGAACGTAACCTGCCCGTCGCCGCCGATGACGGAGCCCTTCGCGCCTTTGTAGGCTAAAATGGTAGTCGCTTCAAACACTAGCCACCTCTATCTCAAATTTAGCGCTTATACCGTGCTTTAGCTTGGCATTTACGTCGTAGATCCCGGTCGTTTTGATGGCTTCGGTCTCTAAAATTTTCTTATCGATTTCGATCCCCTTTTGCTCTTTTAGCGCGGTTGCGATCTCATCTTTGGTCACCGAACCGAAAAGTGCGCCGCTCTCGCCCGTCTGCTTTTCGATCTTTACGCGGATCTTGGCTAGCTCCTCGGCTAGTTTCTGCAAGCTTGCGACCTCATATTTTTCAAGCTCGGCTTGCTTTTTCTTATCCGCTTCAAATTTACGCAAAACCTCAGTCGTAGCGGCTTTGGCGTAGCCTTTCCCGATTAAGAAGTTATTGCCGTAGCCGTCCTTGACCTCCTTTACCTCGCCCGCCTTTCCGAGCCCCTTAACGTCTTTGATCAGTAATACTTTCATCCATTATCCTTTTAAATTTAGCTTTAAATTTATAAAATTTTATAGCGGCGCGGGCGGATCTGAAATTTAATGAAATTTCATGAAACCTGCCCGCAGCCGCTCGCGCTTTTTCGATAAATTTTAAAATTAAAATTTAAAAATAACAATTGAGAGTATAAATTTTTTGTGTAATTATAGTTTGAAATTCATATTTATTAAATTATATATATTTACATAAAATTTTAATACTCTCATTTTAAATAAAACTGTTTATAAGATTGTATCATTGGCTAAAGCAGCTATTACACATACCATAAGAAATCCATAAAAAAGAATACCAATAATAATACCAACTATTATAAAGATAATATATAATTTTAAGGCTTTGGACTGTTCATTGAAGTACGTTTTTAATTGTTCTCCATCCTTCATAATAAGTGTATCTTCCAAAGCATTTGCTGATTTAAAAAATTTGATTGAAATTATAATAGTAAAAATTCCAAGAAATAGTATTAATATTTGGAAAGCTCCTACAATAACTCCTAAAACTGATAAAATTTTTATTACTGTTGCCATAAATCTCATATTTTTTACAGTTAGATCATCTAGAGTTAAGGTAATCGAGCCATTTATATTTTCATTAAAATTTGAATTGCTGGAATTATTTGTTACTTCATTTCTTATTCTGTCTAACTCTTCTATATTATGATTTGAATGATGTTGTTCATTTTTATTATTTTCAAAATCCATAATAACCTCCATAATATTTTAATTTAAATTTTTAAATAATTTTAATATTAAATTCAAAAAAAGATTAAACGGAATAATTTTTTCTATTCCGTTCATAAATTATAATTTTTATTATTTATTTTTTAAAATATCCCTGATTTCAGATAATAATACTTCTTCTTTTGTTGGTTCAGGTTCAGCTGGTTTTTCAGTTGTAGCAGGTTTTCTTAATTTATTTACAAATTTTACCATAAGAAAGATAACAAAAGCCATAATAAAGAAATTAACTACATTTTGAATAAATAATCCATATTTTACTGCAGCTTCTGGAGTAGACCCGTTAGCAGGCGTAATAACTAATTTTAAATTTGAAAAATCAATTTTCCCTAAAATTATTCCAATAATAGGCATAATTATGTCATCAACTAATGAAGTTACTATTTTTCCAAAAGCAGCTCCAATTATAACTCCAACTGCAAGATCCATTACATTTCCTCTTGATATAAATTCTTTAAATTCTTTAAACATAAATATAATCTCCCTTCAAATATATATCGTTAATTA
>NZ_CALHHT010000308.1 GCF_938031315.1 uncultured Campylobacter sp. | reverse complement strand
AGCATAATTCTACTACTTCTTGTTATATCGATAACGACAAGGAGGGTAACATAACCATAAAGCATTATCATAAAGATATGGAAAATATTATACAAAACGAAAACGATAAATATTTTATAGAGTTCCCAGTAAGAAAAGAAAATATATTAAATTGAACGTTGTCTTGCTTAAAATAGATGGTTTATATAAAATTTATATCACAATATATATTTAAAATTTCATCGGTTCGGTTGCAAAATTTCCGCGATAATCTGAACGATTATTTTAAATGTATGGGCGATTTAAATTTTAGGATAAATACAAATGAGCAGATCTACGGATTTCTTAAACCGCGCAAGGTAAAGCCTTGCGCGGCAAATTTAAATTTCTAAACCTATAAATCCCTCGGATCGGCGATCTTGCCTGCGACAGCGCTAGCTGCGGCGACGGCGGAGTTTGCCAGATATACTTCGCTCGTTCTATCGCCCATGCGACCGACGAAATTTCGATTAGTCGTGCTTACGCAGCGCTCGCCCACGCCCAAAATCCCCATATACCCGCCCAGGCACGCGCCGCAGGTCGGGTTGCTCACGACCGCGCCCGCTTCTACGAAAATATCCCACAGCCCCTCTTTTTGCGCGGCCAGAGCGATCTTTTGCGTCGCAGGCGTGATGATGAGGCGGGTTTTGCGCGCGACCTTGCGACCTTTTAAAATTTGCGCCGCGATCCGCAGATCGGAGAGCCTGCCGTTGGTGCAGCTGCCGATAAAGACCTGATCGACGGCGATATCGTCGCGCACTGCCTCGCGCACGCTCTTGCCATTGCTAGGCAGAAACGGATAGGCAATCACCGGATCAAGCTTACTCACATCGATCTCTAAAATTTGCTCATAGTTCGCGCCCTCGTCGGAGTAGTGAAATTTCGGCTCGGCACGCAAATTTTTATCCGCCAAAAATTCCTTCGTGATCTCATCGACCGCGACGATGCCGCTCTTGCCGCCCGCCTCGATCGCCATATTGCAAAGCGAAAATCTGCTATCCATATCCAGGTGCTTAAGCGCGTCGCCGCAGAACTCCAAAGCCTTATAGCGCGCGCCGTCCACGCCGATAAGGCGGATCACCTCTAAAATAAGATCCTTGCCGTAGATGTGCGGCGCGGGCTTGCCGTGAAAAATTACTTTGATCGTAGGTGGCACCTTAAACCAATTCTTGCCCGTTATCATCGCAAAAGCAAGATCGGTGCTGCCCATACCGGTCGCAAATGCCCCCAGCGCGCCGTGGGTACAGGTGTGGCTGTCCGCGCCGATGATGACGTCGCCGGGCACTACGAGCCCCTTTTCAGGCATCAGCGCATGCTCGATACCCATATCTTTTTCGTCGAAATAATTTTTCAAATCGTGCTTGTAAGCAAACTCGCGTGAAATTTTAGCTTGATTTGCGCTTAAAATATCCTTCGTAGGGATGTAGTGATCCATCACGATCGCAAAGCCGTCCGGGTTGGCAAGCTTTTTCGCGCCGCTAAGCTCGAACTGCTTGATCGAAATCGGCGTCGTGATGTCGTTGCCGATGACCATATCGATGGCGCTTTCGATGATCTGTCCCGCAAAAACCGCCTCGCCCACGTGCTCGCTAAAAATTTTCTCCGTGATCGTCTGCTTCATAAAATCTCCTTCGTATCGGTTAAATTTGCGCGATTTTAGCTAAAAAATCATAAATTTTTGCAATTTTATGTATAATTGGGTCGCAAGGAGCGAGACGATGGAAATTTTAGATATTTTTGCAAACCGCAGAAGCGTCAGAAAATATACGGATGCGCCGCTTGAGGACGAGGCGCTGGATAAAATTTTAAAAGCGGGCCTGCTTGCGCCGTCGGGGCATGCACGCCGCCCGTGGGAGTTCATCCTCGTGCGCGACAAACGGATGCTTGAGCGACTAAGCGGATGTCGCAGCAGCGGAGCGAATATGCTAAAACAGGCTTCGGCCGCGATCGTCGTGATCGCAGATGAGCAGAAGCAGGACGTCTGGATCGAGGACTGCTCGGTAGCGCTAGGCTACATGCACCTTGCCGCAAGCGCGCTAAATCTCGGCAGCTGCTGGGTGCAGGTAAGATTGCGCGCCGCCGCGGACGGACGCAGCAGCGAGGAGTTTTTGCGCGAGGCGCTGGGCTTTCCGCTAAATTTTAAAGCAGAAGCGATACTGGCCCTCGGCGTGCCGCAACAGCGCCTGAGCCCTCACGATCTGCAAAAGTTAAATTTAGCCAAAATCCACAAAGAGAAATTTTAACGCGTATGAAGTATCAAAATTTAATTCAAATTTGCGAGTATCTACGCGCCAAACGCTTCCTTTCGCACATTAAGCGCGTAGGAGATAACCTTTTTAAAGTCTGCTTTGACGGCAACGAGACGCTGTTTTTTGATATGAATAAATCAGGCTGCAATATCCACGAAAATGACGCTTTTACCGAAGGTAAGGTTTACGCGGCGCCCTTTGATGTGCTACTTGCCAAGCGCTTTGTAAAATCGCGCATCACCTCCGTTAGCGTGCCAGAAAATAATAGAATTCTATGCCTTAGCGTAAGCCAAAACGCAAGCTACAAAACCCAAAGCTCAAATATCTACTTCGAATTTACCGGGCGTTTTACAAACGTAATAATCACCGACGAAAATGATGTGATTTTAGAGGCACTGCGGCACTTCGAGACGGAATTTAGACAGATCAAGGTAGGAAGAAAACTCCGCCACCTACCGCCTGCAAATATTAAAGAAGCCCCCGTGCCAAAAATTTCGGACTTTAGAGCATTTTTTCGCGCGGAATTTAACGCGCTAAATGCGGATCGCTTAAACTCGCTCAAATCCGCAAAAATCACGGCGCTAAATAAAAAGCTAGACTCGGTGCGTGAGGCTTTAGGCTCTTTGCAAAGCAGCGCCGAACTACTGCGAAGCGCCGAGCTTTTAGGTGCGAAAGCTGCCTTGCTAAAAGAAAATATCTATAAAATTCCAACTAGCGCGCGAGAATTTACGCTGCAAAAAGGAGACGCCGAAGCGATAGAATTTAAGCTACAAAAGCCTGTAAGCGCCACTTTGGGCGAGCTTTACTCCGAGGCAAAGCGTCTGCGCCAAAAGG
This sequence comes from uncultured Campylobacter sp., assembly GCF_938031315.1. GTDB lineage: Bacteria > Campylobacterota > Campylobacteria > Campylobacterales > Campylobacteraceae > Campylobacter_B. The sequence continues at coordinate 6,353 of NZ_CALHHT010000308.1, read as the reverse complement.
CTGCTAATATCCATATCGAAGAGCAAAATTTAAAGGAGAAACTCGCGTTTTACGAGAATTTAAAATCGCTCATTATCACCGCACAGGATGCACACGAGATCGAAATTCTAATGCCTAAGCGCACGCAAATTAGGCAAAAAAGCAAGGAAAAAAATAGCGAATATGTAGCGAGCTTTTATCTCGGGGATTTTAAAATCAGCGTCGGTAAAAACGAAAAAGGCAATGAGTTCTTACTAAAAAATAGCTCCAAATCCGACTATTGGTTTCATCTTAAGGATATTCCAAGCGCACACGTCATCGTAAAGACAAATAAGCAAAGTCTAAGCGAAGAGGTGGTCGAATTTGCTGCTAAAATTTGCGTGAGCTTCAGTGCAAGTGGCAGCGGAAAATATCTCGTCGATTACACCAAACGTCAAAATGTCAAAATCAACGAAGGTGCTTTCGTAAACTACGTAAATTTTAAAACAATCAGCGTTTTAAAGCCGTAATAAGCGAGCTTGCGATATAATTGCTCAAAATAAATTCCAAGGAAATTCTATGAAGCAAAGAATAATCACGGCAAGCATTTTACTCGCCGTATTTTTGGCTCTAATTCTCATAAACGCTAGGTGGCTAAATTTCGCCGTATTTGCGCTGATACTCGTGCTGGCGTTTTTTGAAAGCCTCAAATTATGGGGTCTGGAGGAAACTAGCAAAAAGTGGCTCGCGCTGGCGATCGCGTTTTTTGCGCTGCTACCATTTACGCAGACCGATGAGCCTTTCGTCTCAGCGCTAAAAGTTAGCATCCTAATGATCCTATGCGTCGCCTCTGTCGTAGCCTTTACCAAGGGTCCTAGCCTGAAGATCACGCTTCCTTTCATCTATCCCGTTGCGCCGATATTTTTTATGTGGGCGGCTTACGATGATTTCGGGGAAGTTTTTCACTTCGTTTGGCTGATCTTTATTATCGTAGCTAGCGATAGCGGCGCGTATTTTATTGGAAGAGCTTTCGGCAAAACTCCGCTAAGCGCCAGTTCGCCGAATAAAACCGTAGAAGGCGTACTAGGTGGTCTTGCGCTCGCGCTTATCGTTAGCCTCATTTATGCGCGCATCTTTACCAATATGCCGCCGCTTGAAATTTTAGGAAAAACCATCATCATAGCAATTTTTGGCGTGTTTGGCGATCTGTTTGAGAGCTACCTAAAACGCGCGGCGGGTCTTAAAGACAGCGGCGCGCTCTTTCCGGGGCACGGCGGGATCTTAGACCGCATCGACGGCTATATGTTCGGCGCGATCGCGATGGCGATAGTCTATTCATGGTAGTTTTAGGCTCCACGGGCTCTATCGGCACAAACACCCTAGACGTAGCCGCGCGCAGCGGCAGTATGATCGAAGCGCTTAGCTGCGGGCGCAATATCAAGCTTTTAAACGAACAGATCGCAAAATTTCATCCTCGTCTCGTCTGCATCGCGGACGCGCAGCAAAAAAGCGAGGTAGATCACGAGCGGGTATTTTGCGGCGCAGATGGAATTTTGCAGATGCTTGCGGAGTGCAAAAGCACGACCGTGGTAAACGCTCTCGTAGGCTTTGCGGGCATGATGCCGAGCCTAAAAACCCAAGAGCTCGGAAAGAGGCTCTGTCTAGCCAATAAAGAAAGCCTCGTCGTCGGTGGGAAATTTCTGCAAACGGATAAAATTTACCCGATCGACAGCGAGCATTTCGGACTGAAATTTTTACTTAGCAACGCTAAAATCCCCGTTTCGCGCCTAATCATCACGGCTAGCGGCGGCGCATTTTACGACGTTCCGCTAACGCAGCTGGGCTCGCTCACGCCGCAAAACGCCCTCAAGCACCCCAACTGGAAGATGGGCGCGAAGATCACGATCGACAGCGCCACGATGGCGAATAAGCTCTTTGAGGTGATCGAGGCGTTTTGGCTCTACGGCACGCGCGAGATCGATGCGCTCATCGAGCGCACCTCGCAGATCCACGCGCTAGTCGAATTCGCAGACGGCTCTACGACGGCGCATATTAGCAGAGCCGATATGCGCCTAGCTATCGCGCACGCGATGTTTAGCGGCGACGTACGGGAGCAGATCACCGCACCCGTGGATCTGTGCGCCCTGCGACCGATAGAGCTTAAACCGATCGACGAGATGAAATTTCAAATTTTTACCCTCAAAGACGCGCTGTTAGCAAACCCCGATCTCGGCGTCGTCATCAACGCCGCAAACGAAGCGGGCGTAAATGCGTTTTTGCAGCAGCGGTGCCGCTTCACCGACATTGCGCGCGTCGTGCTAAAGTGCGCGGAGAAATTTAACTCGCCTAGCGTGACGGACGCGGATGCGCTTGTGGCGGTGGATGCGAGCGTACGAGCGTATGCAAACGAGCTACTGAAATAAGTTTTTTTAATCACGGAATTTATGCTGCAAGTTAAGCTTGGCGGCAAATTTCAATGCGCGCGGCTCGCGCAAGTAGCCATAAAATTTAGCGGCATATAAACAGCGTGCGCCTATTGCGCCGTATCGGGCGCAGATTTACGCTGTGCCGCAAGGTTGCGCCATTAAATTTAATAAATAGAGGTTGGGCGTGGATATTAAAACCGTCATAGAGTTAGAAAAGCAGCGCAAACAGCTTAAGAAAAGTCGCAAGCTTTGGAAAATTTTAAGTTATCTGGTAGCGTTTGCGGTTTTCGGTCCGATGCTTGCGCTCGCATTGATAATCATCTTTCTTGATTTTCCCAAACTCGATCTTGGCATAGAAAGCTTATCTTTTTTGGTCATGTCTATTTTAGCAATAATCGCCATGCGGGACGAATTTTACGAGTGGATTTTTGACCGCAAAACCGAGCGATTTTTGATGCGCTACAAAGAGCTTTATCTCAAGCCCTATATCGAGAGCCTGGGCTTTTCGTATAAAATGGGCGCGCTTTTTCAGGAAAAAGAGGTAAGAGCAAGCGAGATATTTGACGGATTTGATAGATTTCGCGCGGATGATCTGGTTTGTGCGAACGCAGGCGGAGTGGATTTTATGTTTTGCGACATAAGGCTGGAAAAGGACATCGGTACGGGAATTCCATTTATTTTTAAAAATAATTACGTCACATTTTTCGAAGGACCCTTTTTCATGGCAAATTTTAATAAAAAAATCCACTCCGACGTTTTTGTTTTCTCGAATACGACACTGCCGCCGTCTGAGTTGCGGTACAAGCTACTGGGTGGTCGCGAAATCCCGATAGATAACGCGAACTTCAATCAAAATTTTACGATCTATGCAAACGACGCAATGACGGTTATGTATGTTCTGACGCCCGCGCTGATGGAGAAAATTTTATCTCTTAAACAGCTCGTGAAATCGAACATCTCGCTGAGCTTCAAGCAAAATAAAATTTACATCGCGATAGCTCGCGGCGCCGATAGTTTCGAGCCGAGCCTGGATCAGCCGATACTCAATGCCCGCATCGCAAAGGATATCAAGGCGGATCTGGACGCGATGCTGCAAATCGTAAAAATTCTAAGGCTGAATGAAAAAATTTGGATGTCTTAGCTAGGCACAAGGCGGAGCGAGGCAAGCGGGCAAAATAAGATAGGACGAAGCAGGGCGGGTAGATGAAACGAGGCGGGGTAGAAGCAAAGCGACTAGATAAAACAAAGCGGAGCAGAATAAGCTGGGGCAAAACACGCGAGTGTCGTGCAAGCGCGATAAATTTCACGCAGAATTCGAAATTTTAGTAATGGGATGAAATTCGGCGCGGGATTGCGAATTTTAGTAGCGAGATAAAATTCCGCGCGGAGCTTCGGCATGATGGTGAAATTTCGCGTAGAATTCGACGAGGTTTTGAGTCGCGGCGGAATCTTGTATAGAATTTTGGCGGAATTTTACGAAAAATTAAAATTTGCTTGCTATTGAGAGATTTTTTTGATATACTGCCGTTTCTTTTTTGGCCCCGTAACTCAGTTGGTAGAGTGTCACCTTGACATGGTGGAAGTCGTTGGTTCGAGTCCAATCGGGACCACCACTTAAGTTGTTTTCAAATTTTAACCGCTTCATTTTCGCGCACAGTACTTATCTTAAATTTAGTTATTTCGATCCCTTTCATTTTTATTTTAGATATAATTTTTCCAAAATACTATGAGATCGGCTAACCGATCGATGAGGTAAATTCTATCGGCAACCGATTAAATTTAGAAAGGAGTATCGGCGATATATGGGGCAGTATGTTATAAAAACCTTAGACTATTGCGCAGAAAAGGGACTGCAGCTACAATGGGAAAAGGACTTCGCGATCTCCGTCAATGCTCTCGAAAACGAAGTTACTATAAGGGCGAATAAAAGCGGGCTTATATCTCTTGCCAGGCATCTGCTTACTTTAGCGCAAGATTCCGTGCCGAAACATTCGCATATACATCTGGATGAGTATAATTCGCTTGAGGAGGGCTCGGCGGAACTTATATTGGAGAAAATATGAACACAAACAGCTTCAATTTAGGTGGAAAAGAGTTATTATACTCCGCAATCAAAGGGATTTGGATCATATTTGACGGCGCTCGATGAATAACGGTATAGTGCGCAAAAGGAGAATAAATCAGTGCTGCCGAATAAAATTTATATAAAAGACGATCCTCTAACTATCGATGAGGAACTTATGGGGCATGAGTATCATAAATTAGATATTAAAATTCTAGAAGACAAAAAGCTTGTGGTATTGGGTTTTACTACGAATTTGGCTATGTATTATTTCGCAAAAAACATTTTAACATCATCGTATAATGAAAGAGTCTCATACCTAGAGCTTTTCCCTTATGAATATTGGGTGGGAGGAGCGCGATTTGCAAAAAATAGTGCTCAGCTATGCATAGATATAGAGGAATTTATCAAAATGGATGAAGCGGAGTGTTATATAGCGGACGATATGGGCAGGTATAAATTTAGGCTGGATTTTAAAACATTCTACCAAAGCGTTACATTTTATTTTCCTAATACGAAGGATTATATAAATTTCGCCAAATATCTGCTAAGTATGAGTATCTACAATAGAAAAAATAGGGTAAAATTTTATAGCGAAGATTATACGTTGATTTTACAATATTCCAGGTTTGTTATATGAGAAATTTAAAACGATCAAGAATAAAATTTATCCCTCATAGAGATCAAATTTAAGGATCATACGGTATGGCGCAAAACACGATGAGTAAAGCAGATCATAACGAAAAGAAGCAGCAAAATGTCAGATAGAATCGGCTATTTTTTTCTTGGCGTAGTATTATTTTTATACCTTATAATTTTTGCAGTAAATAAAAATATAAAGATAGGCGAGAAATATATTAAATTTGATGATGCAGGTAGTTTATGGATATTACCCGCAATCGTATTTTTAATAATGGGTATTTACGGCTTTTATTTCGCCTTCCGCTCTGAAAAGAGCATAAAAAGATATCCGAAGTATATGTGGTGTGCAGACTGCGGCAAATTTTACCGATACGAGGACGTCAAAGATACGGATCAAATTTACCCGGACTGTGGCAAAAAGCTTACGGAGTATAATGACGGCGACTACTGGCGAAGAAACGCTCCTCATCAAGGCGTTAAACCCCCAAAGCCCAAAAAGCGTAAATTTAAAAAGCGATGAAATTTTGATTTGTTATACGAGGAATATATAAAAATGCTAAATAGAATTTTTGCATTAATCGGCTTTTTTGATTTTTTTGTATGGGGATTAACGGCTGTTATATTGGGGAGAGTTGATATAAAACCCGATTTTATGGCATCGGTAAAATTTGAAAGCGCGTATCTGCGTATAATAATTGGAATTTTATGCTTTGCGGCGTGCGCTTTCTTTTTATATCTCGCATTTCGCTCCGAAAAAAGCATAAAATATTATCCTAAATTTATGCGCTGCAAAGGGTGTTTTAAATTTTATAATTTCTCGGACGTTAAAGATAGGAGTGTTTGCCCTAAGTGCGGAGGCGAACTGCAAGATTATGCCGAGATAGAAAAATCGGATCAAATAGAAAAGAATAAAAAGCTTGAAAAATATTTTAAATTTGAAAAAGAGTGACTAAAGAGGGTGTAAAATCAGCGCGATGAGGAATAAAATTTTAAAAGATAGGCGCAGTTAAGGTATAAAATTTTAAAATTACGTATGTATTTGCAAGGAATATCATAAGGCGTTATAAATAGAATTCCGACAAAGGAGCGAAAATAAGATGAAAATTTTGACATTAATATTAGCCATAATTTCTATAGTGGTATTTAATAGCCTAATGTATCCAAATAAAAGATAGAGCGCATTTTAAGCAGGAGGAGAGATGAGAAATTTTGTTATATCTTTTATCGCATTATGCCTATATGGGTGCAGTCCTACGATTTTAGGG
>NZ_CALHHT010000307.1 GCF_938031315.1 uncultured Campylobacter sp. | reverse complement strand
GATCCAAGACATGCCGATCAGATGGTGCGAGGTTCTGTCGTTTTGCCTGCCGGTACTGGCAAGAGCGTTCGCGTAGCCGTGATCGCAAAAGACGCAAAGGCTAGCGAGGCTAGCGAAGCGGGTGCCGATATAGTGGGCGCCGATGATCTAATCGAAGAGATTCAAAAGGGAAATATAAATTTCGATGTTCTTATCGCTACTCCAAATTTAATGGGACTAGTCGGTAAGGTAGGTCGTATTCTCGGTCCAAAAGGCGTTATGCCGAACCCTAAAACCGGTACCGTTACTATGGATGTCGCTCAGGCCGTTAAAAATGCTAAGGGTGGACAGGTAAATTTCCGCGTCGATAAGCAAGGAAATATCCACGCAGGCCTTGGCAAGGCTAGCTTTAGCAAAGAGCAGCTTTTAGACAATCTTACGACGTTTATTAAAACCATAAATAAGCATAAGCCAGCGACTGCGAAGGGCAGATACGTAACTCATGCATCGCTTTCACTTACTATGAGCCCTGCAGTTACACTGGATAATCAAGAAATAATCGATTTAAAATAAAATTTTAAATTTTTATCTTAGATTGGAGATAGCTCAAGGTTTTTAACTTAATTGATCGAAATTTCAAAATTTCGATCGCTTGGCTTGAAATCACCGATCGGAAAGGAGACCTAATGACGAGAGACGAAAAATCAAAGATAGTAGCGGAGCTTGGCGAGGCTTTCAAAGCTAGCGAAGCTATAGTAATTTCCGATTTTAAAGGCCTTAGCGTTAAGCAGCTTGAAGATCTTAGAAATAGCGCGCGCGAAGCGGGCGTAAAGGTTCGGGTTATTAAAAACACCCTAGCTAATATCGCATTAAAAAATGCCGAAAAAAACGGACTTAGCTTTAAAGATACCAATATCTTCTTATGGGGCGAGCAGCTTTCTGTATGTAAAGTAGCGGCTAAATTTGAAGAGAAAAATGAAATTTTTAAGCTTAAGACCGCTCATATCGATGGGGAAGTAGCCGGCGTAGATAAGGTTAGAGCGCTTTCGAAGATGCCTTCGAGAGACGAGCTTATCGCGATGTTACTTCAAGTATGGAATGCGCCGATTCAAAATTTTACGATCGGCTTAAATGCGCTTAAGCAGAAAAAAGAAGCTAGCGCTTAATTAAAATTTAGGAGAATAAAATGGCAATTTCAACAGATGAAGAGGTTTTGGAGTATATCTCTAATCGTTCGGTGCTAGAGCTTAGCGAACTAGTTAAAAAATTTGAGGAAAAATTCGGCGTAAGCGCAGCTCCGGTTATGGTAGCAGGCGGCGCAGGTGCTGGCGGCGCAGGTGCTGGCGGCGCAGGTGCGGCAGCGGCTGAAGAGAAAACGGAATTCGACGTCGTATTGCTTGATGCGGGCGATAAGAAAATCAACGTAATTAAGGTTGTTCGCGCCTTAACGGGCCTTGGTCTAAAAGAAGCCAAAGACGCTACCGAGGCTACTCCGTCCGTTCTTAAAGAGGGACTTAACAAAGAAGACGCCGAGAAGGCTAAAAAAGAGCTTGAAGAAGCAGGCGCTAAAGTCGAACTCAAATAAATCGCGAAATTTTAAAATTTCGCATACAAATGTGTGCCGGTGCGTCGCATCGGCACTTCTTTCTTTAAAATACAACTACGAGGTAGTGGAATGTTAAACAGCCTATATTCAGGAAATCGTCTTAGGGTGGATTTTTCAAAGGTCCCCAAAGACATTGAAATTCCGAATTTATTACAACTGCAAAAGAAAAGTTTTGATCATTTTTTAAATCTTGACAACTCAGACGATGAAAGCGGCATAGAGAAGGTTTTTAAAGCCATTTTTCCTATCCACGACGCACAGAATAGACTAAGTATCGAGTATGTAAGCAGCGAAATTTCAAAGCCAAAGTATTCGATCAGAGAATGCATGGAAAGAGGTCTTACCTACTCCGTAAATTTAAAGATGAAGCTCCGCCTGCTAGTGCATGAGCGCGATGAAAAGACGGGCAAAAAAATCGGCGTAAAAGAGATCAAAGAGCAAGATATATTTATCCGCGACATTCCTTTAATGACCGATAGAATTTCATTTATCATTAACGGCGTAGAGCGTGTCGTCGTAAATCAGCTGCACAGAAGCCCGGGCGTAATCTTCAAAGAGGAAGAGAGCCCTACGGTTCTAAATAAACTTATCTACACCGCTCAAATAATACCTGATCGCGGCAGCTGGCTATACTTCGAATACGACGTAAAAGACGTACTATACGTGCGCATAAATAAAAGGCGCAAGGTTCCGATCACGATCCTATTTCGCGCACTCGGCTACAAAAAACAAGACATTATAAAATTATTTTATCCTATTAAGACGATCTATATCAAAAAAGGAAAATTCCTAACCGATTTCGATCCTAAAGAGTATTCCGGTAGGCTTGATTACGACATTATAAACGAAAAGGGCGAGGTGCTTCATCAAGCAAGCAAGCGCCTGACATCTAAAAAAGCGGAGAAGCTGGCGGAGGACGGACTAAAACTCATCGAGTATCCGGCTGAAATTTTAGCTGAGCGCTACCTAGCCGACGCCATCGTCGATAAAAACAGCGGCGAAGTGCTTTTTGATTCGCTAACTGCGCTAGATGAGGGCAAGCTAGCCAAGATCGCTAACACCGAGAAAAAATTTACGATCGCCAACGACCTAGCTAGTGGCGTAGATACTTCAATCATAAATTCCTTCATCCAAGATGCCGACGCGCTTAAGCTCTTGCAACAAAGCGAGGGCATAGATGACGAGAACGATCTAGCTGCGATTAGAATTTACAAAGTTATGCGCCCGGGTGAGCCGGTGGTAAAAGAGGCGGCAAAGAGCTTCGTAAACGATCTGTTTTTCAACCCTGAGCGCTACGATCTAACCAAAGTAGGTCGTATGAAAATGAATCACAAACTAGGCATCGAAGCGCCGGAGTACGTAACCGTGCTAACCAGCGAGGATATTATCAAAACCGCGAAATACCTAATCAGGGTCAAAAACGGCGACGGCTTCATCGATGATCGCGACAATCTCGGCAATCGCCGCATACGTTCAATCGGAGAGCTTTTGGCAAACGAGATGCACCTTGGATTTATCAAGGTTCAAAAGGCGATCAAAGATAAATTTACCGGCATTAGCGGCAATCTAGAGGAGCTTATGCCGTATGATTTCGTAAATCCTAAAATCATCACCACTACGCTTATGGAATTTTTCACCGGCGGCCAGTTAAGCCAGTTTATGGATCAGACCAACCCGCTTAGCGAGGTCACGCATAAGCGCCGTCTATCTGCGCTGGGCGAGGGCGGACTGGTTAAAGAGCGCGCCGGCTTTGAGGTGCGCGACGTCCATCCTACGCACTACGGTAGAATTTGCCCTATCGAGACGCCGGAGGGTCAAAACATCGGTCTGATCAACACCCTAGCGACCTATGCGAAGGTAAACGATCTGGGCTTCGTCGAGGCCCCGTATAAAAAGGTCGTAGACGGTAAGGTTACCGACGAGATCGTCTATCTTACCGCTACGCAGGAAGAGGGGCTCGTAATAGCTCCTGCGTCCGCCAAATTGGACGAAGAGGGCAATATCGTAGAGGAGCTTTTGGAGGTTAGAAAAGACGGCGAAAATATCATGGCCAAGCGCGAGGATATTTCGCTGATAGACCTTTGCTCGGGTATGGTCGCGGGCGTAGCGGCGTCGCTGATTCCGTTTTTAGAGCATGACGATGCCAACCGCGCCTTGATGGGCTCGAACATGCAGCGCCAAGCCGTGCCGCTTCTGCACTCCACCGCTCCTATCGTTGGAACGGGTATGGAGGCGATCATCGCGCGCGATTCGTGGGAAGCGATCAAAGCTAATCGCAACGGCGTCGTAGAAAAGGTCGATAATAAAAATATATTCATTTTGGGCGAGGATGAGAAGGGGCCGTTTATCGATCACTACTCGATGGAGAAAAATTTACGCACTAACCAAAACACTACCTTTTCACAGCGCCCGATCGTGCGTAAAGGCGACGTGATAAAGGCGGGTCAAATCATAGCCGACGGTCCTAGCATGGACGGCGGCGAGCTTGCGATCGGCAAAAACGCTCTTATAGCTTTCATGCCGTGGCACGGTTATAATTACGAGGACGCCGTAGTCATGAGCGAAAAGATGATCCGCGCCGACGAATACACCAGCGTGCATGTTTATGAAAAGGAGATCGAGGCTAGAGAGCTTAAAGACGGCGTGGAGGAGATCACGCGCGACATTCCTAATATCAAAGAGGAGGAGCTTACCCACCTCGATGATAGCGGTATCGTAAAGATCGGTACTCACGTCAAACCGGGCATGATCTTGGTAGGCAAGGTAACTCCTAAAGGCGAGGTTAAACCGACGCCTGAAGAGAGACTTTTACGTGCGATCTTCGGCGAGAAGGCGGGACATGTGGTAAATAAATCTCTCTACGCTACCGCTTCGATGGAAGGCGTGGTGATCGACGTTAAAATTTTTACCAAAAAGGGCTACGAGAAAGATCAGCGCACGAACAAAGCCTATGAGGATGAAAAAACCGAGCTCGAAAGGGAGCATCACGATAGGCTTTTGATGCTCGATCGCGAGGAGATGCTAAAGGTAGTGGCACTACTTTCTAAAAGCGCTTTGCAAAGCGATCAAAGCCTCAATAAAAAAGATTATAAAAAGGGCGATAAGGTTAAAAAAGAGGAGCTTGAAAGCTCCAACCGCTTTACGTTAAATTCCTTCGTCAAGGCTTATTCTAAAGCTGTTCAGAAGGAATACGAAGAGCTAAAAAACCACTTCCAAAACGAGAAGCGCAAGCTCAAAGAGGAGCACGACGAAAAGATCGAAATTTTAGAAAAAGACGATATCTTGCCAAGCGGCGTCGTTAAGCTCGTAAAGGTCTATATCGCGACTAAGCGCAAGCTAAAAGTGGGCGATAAGATGGCGGGTCGCCACGGAAATAAGGGTATCGTTTCAAATATCGTCCCTGAGGTCGATATGCCGTATCTGCCTAGCGGACAGCGCGTAGATATCGTGCTAAATCCTCTCGGCGTTCCAAGCCGTATGAATATCGGTCAGATAATGGAGAGCCACCTAGGTCTTGTGGGTTGGCGCTTAGGCGAGCAGATCGCTAAAATTTTAGAAGAGAAAACGGGTGAATGGATAAAAACCCTTCGCGCTAAAATGATTGAGATCGCAGGCGTTTCCAAACTAATGCAGGCTAAAAAAACGCTTGAGAAGATCAGCGACGAGGATCTTTTAAAATACGCTAGAGACTGGGCGAAAGGGGTTAGATTTTCCGCTCCGATATTCGAAGGTATCGTGCCTGAGGATTTCAAAAAGCTATTTGAGATGGCGAATATCGATCAGGACGGCAAGACCGAGCTTTACGACGGCCGCACCGGCGAAAAGATCAAAGAGCGCGTAAACGTGGGCTGCATGTATTATCTCAAACTACACCACCTAGTCGACGAGAAGGTTCACGCAAGAAGCACCGGTCCTTACAGCCTAGTCACGCAGCAGCCGGTCGGCGGCAAGGCGCTATTCGGCGGTCAAAGATTTGGCGAGATGGAAGTTTGGGCCCTGGAGGCATACGGCGCGGCATACACGCTTCGCGAGATGTTAACGATCAAATCCGACGATGTCGATGGACGCTTGGCTGCGTATAAGGCGCTAACAAAAGGCGAAAACGTTCCGTCCACCGGAATTCCTGAGACATTTTTTGTTTTAACAAACGAGCTTAAATCGCTTGCTCTAGACGTTGAAATTTACGAGAATGGAGAGAATAAATGAGCGATAATTCAAATTTAGAAAGAATAGAAATAAAAGAGGACGCCAGAGTCCACGACTTCGACGCATTTGCCATTACGATTGCGAGTCCCGAGCAGATCAAGGCTTGGAGCCACGGCGAGGTAAAAAAGCCCGAGACTATCAACTACCGCACGCTCAAACCGGAGCGCGACGGGCTTTTTTGCGCTAAAATTTTCGGCCCCGTAAGGGATTATGAGTGCATCTGCGGTAAATATAAAAAGATGCGCTACAAAGGCTGGAAGTGCGAAAAATGTGGCGTCGAGATCACAAGCTCGAAGGTTCGTCGCACCAGAATGGGGCATATCGAGCTCGTAACGCCGGTAGCTCATATTTGGTATGTAAGCTCCTTGCCTAGCCGTATCGGTACGCTTCTAAATATCAAGATGAAAGATCTTGAGCGCGTGCTCTACTACGAAGCATATATCGTAGAGAATGCGGGCGAGGCGTTTTACGATAATGAAAATTCCAAAAAGGTTGAGAAATACGACGTTTTAAACGAAGAGCAGTATCAGAGCCTAAAAGAGCGCTTTTCGCAGACAGGCTTCGTCGCTAAAATGGGCGGTCAGGTGATCCGCGATATGTTAGCTGAGCTTGATTTGGTCGAAATTTTATCCACGCTTAAGCAGGAGATGGAAAATACCAACTCCGAAGCGAAGAAAAAAACTATCGTCAAGCGTCTAAAGGTCGTCGAGAGCTTTTTAAATTCCGGCAATAAGCCCGAGTGGATGATGATTACAAATCTTCCCGTGCTGCCTGCCGATCTACGCCCGCTTGTAAGCCTTGAAGGTGGAAAATTTGCGGTTTCTGACGTAAATGATCTATACCGCCGCGTCATCAATCGAAATTCTAGGCTCAAAAGGCTGATGGAGCTCGATGCACCCGAGATCATCATCCGCAACGAAAAACGAATGCTTCAAGAGGCGGTGGATGCGCTTTTTGACAACGGACGTCGCGCTAACGCCGTAAAGGGCGCCAACAAGCGACCGCTTAAATCTCTAAGCGAGATCATTAAAGGTAAGCAGGGTCGCTTCCGACAAAATTTACTTGGCAAGCGCGTGGATTTTTCGGGTCGCTCCGTCATCGTCGTAGGTCCAAATTTACGCATGGATCAGTGCGGTCTACCTAAAACTATGGCGCTTGAGCTATTCAAGCCGCATCTAATCGCACGCTTGCAAGAGAAGGGCTACGCCACCACGGTCAAGCAAGCCAAAAAGATGATAGAAAATAAACTAAACGAGGTTTGGGAGTGCTTGGAGGAGGTCGTAAAGGATCACCCGGTTATGTTAAACCGCGCGCCGACGCTTCATAAGATGTCTATTCAGGCGTTTCATCCCGTGCTCGTCGAGGGCAAGGCGATCAGACTGCATCCGCTAGTCTGCGCCGCGTTCAACGCTGACTTCGACGGCGATCAGATGGCTGTGCATGTACCGCTTAGCCAAGAGGCGATCGCGGAATGTAAAATTTTAATGCTTAGCTCGATGAATATCTTGCTTCCTGCGAGCGGAAAGCCCGTCGCGGTGCCTAGCCAGGATATGGTTTTGGGAATTTATTATCTAAGCTTGGAAAAACCGGGTGCTAAGGGAACGAATAAAATTTTTGCAAACGTTGACGAGGTAATGCTCGCCGTAGAGGCAAACGCTCTGGATATCCACGCTAAAATCAAAACGATGATCGATCGCCGCATTATCTTTACGACCGCGGGCCGCTTGATCATCAAATCGATCCTGCCTAGCTTTATTCCGGATCATCTTTGGAATAAGATTATGAAGAAAAAGGATATCGCCGAGCTCGTCGATTACGTCTATAAAAACGGCGGTCTTGAGATAAGCGCGGAATTTTTGGATAATCTTAAGAATTTAGGCTTTGAATCCGCGACTAAAGCGGGCGTTTCGATCTCCGTTTCGGATATCATCGTGCCGAAGTCTAAAGCGGGTCTTGTAGAAGAGGCTAAAAAGCAGGTCAGAGAGGTTCAGAACCAATACGGCGCGGGCTTGCTAACCGACGGCGAGCGCTATAATAAAACCATCGATATCTGGACCAGCACCAGCAAAAAGCTAGCCGATGAGATGATGAAGATGATGGAGAAGGATAAGGACGGCTTTAACTCGATCTATATGATGGCCGATAGCGGCGCGCGAGGTAGCGCAGAGCAGATCAAACAGCTAGCGGGTATGAGAGGTCTGATGAGTAAGCCGGACGGCTCGATCATCGAGACGCCGATCACTTCAAATTTTAGAGAGGGTCTGAACGTAAACGAGTACTTCATCTCTACTCACGGCGCGCGTAAAGGTCTTGCCGATACGGCGCTTAAGACCGCGAATGCGGGATATCTAACGCGAAAGCTGATCGACGTCGCGCAAAATGTCAGAGTTACGATGCACGACTGCGGCACGCACGAGGGTATCGAGGTTACCGAGATTGTAGAGAACGGAACGCAAATAGAAAGCTTAGCCGATAGGATTATGGGTAGGGTGCTAAGCTCGGATGTAATTGATCCGGTGTCGAATGAAATTTTATTTACCGAGGGCACTCTTTTGGGCGTTGGCGAAGTAAAAACCATCGTGGATTCGGGTATTAAATCCGTAAATATCCGCACGCCGATTACCTGCAAGGCCGAAAAAGGGGTCTGCGCGAAGTGCTACGGCGTAAATTTGGGAGAGGGCAAGCTGGTAAAACCGGGTGAAGCGGTCGGTATCATCTCTGCGCAATCAATCGGCGAGCCGGGCACGCAGCTTACGCTACGAACCTTCCACGCCGGCGGTACCGCATCTACCGAGCAGCAAGATCGCCAAGTAATCGCCGATAAAGAGGGCTTTATCAGGTATTATAATGTCAAAACCTACGAAAATGGCGGCAAAAATATCGTGATGAACCGCAGAAACGCCGCGGTGCTTTTGGTTGAGCCTAAGATTAAGGCTCCAATTACCGGTAAGGTAAGCATCGATATAACTCACGATGATGTGAATATCATGCTAAAGGGTAAGAAGGAAGAATTTAGATATACTATCCGGCGCCACGATCTAGCCAAGCCTACCGAGCTTGCGGGCGTAAGCGGTAAAGTTGAGGGAAAATTCTACATCGTATTTAAAGACGGCGAAACCGTTGGAGAAAATGATAGTTTAGTAGAGGTTATAAAAGAAGACTGGAATATCCCTACTCGAATTCCGTTTGCAAGCGAACTTCGCGTCAAAGACGGCGAGCCGGTAACTCAAAAGATCAAAGCGGGAGCAAATGGTACGCTTAAGTATTTCATCCTAAAGGGCGATTATTTAGAGAGGCTAAGAGATATCAAAAAAGGTCACGTCGTAAGTGAGAAGGGTATGTACGTAGTCATCTCCGATGAAAACGGCAGAGAGGCGATCCGTCACTATATACCGCGCGAATCGGTCATTACCTATGATGATAATAGCGTCGTAAAAAGCGAAGATTTAATCGCTAAGCCTAAAAAAGACGATCGCTTGATCATCGCCGAGTGGGATCCGTATTCTATCCCTGTGGCTGCAGAGTGCGAGGGTAAGATCAGCTTTGAGGATATCGAGCCTGGATATACCGCTACAGAGCAATATGACGAGACTACCGGTCAAAGCCGCTTGGTTATCAATGAGTACCTACCTCAAGGCGTTAAACCGGCCATTATCGTAACTCCTAGCAAGG